>JBBRXI010000397.1:0-2488 GCA_038248575.1 Burkholderiales bacterium
ACTCATCATCTTGAACACATCTACGTCTGTCATGGAACTCAACTGCTTTAACCATGAGCCCAGCATGCCAAAATAGTTCTTCAAATCCCAACCGGAATTGAGCATGAATGGCAAGGAGCGATTTAAGTCACGGATATACGAGCGCACCACGTAGGCCGCATTGATATCAGGATCTCCGAATTGCTCAAGATAAGCCTTGAGCTTCTCGTACTCCTCTTCGTCGAGCCTAAGAGTGAACGGTTTCAGCGCCATTCCGCTTCCTAAACGTTAAAATTACAGTACGACTATAGTATGACTTATGTAATTTGTCAATAGAAACATAGATCTAAGCAGACGGTGGTGAAATCTTTGAGCGTCCGGCGTCCGGCAACTGGCGAAAGCCGACAAGCCAGTCGGCCGACTGTGACAAGCCGGCCTTCATCAAGGCACTCCGTGGTCCCGTTGACCGTGCGTCGAAACCGGTGCCGTTAGAATGGGCGGCATGAACGCCCGACCGCCGCATCTTTTCGTCGATATTTCTTCGCACGGCTTCGGCCACCTGGCGCAGGTTGCGCCGGTACTCAACGAACTCGCGCGCCTGCGCCCGGACATGCGCATCACGGTGCGCAGCGCGCTGCATGAAGCCCGCTTGCGGGCTCGCATTCACGGTGCCTTTGAGCACCTCGTCGGGCGCAGCGATTTCGGATTTGTCATGCACGATTCGCTCACCATCGACCGCGCGGCGAGCGGCCAAGCGTATCGCGCACAGCACGCCAACTGGGCGCAGCGCGTCGCCGACGAGGCGGCCTTGCTGGCACGCCTGCGCGCTGACATGGTGCTCAGTGATGTCGCCTATCTGCCGCTGGCCGGCGCAGCGCGCGCGGCAATCCCTTCCCTCTCGATGAGTTCGCTCAACTGGGCCGACCTCTTTGCGCATTATTTTTCCGGCGAGGACTGGGCGCCGCCGCTTCACGAAGAAATGCTCGCCGCGTACCGCAGCGCCGAGTGCTTCCTGCGCCTGACGCCGGCGATGCCGATGAGCGAGCTGGCCAACACCCGCGCCATCGCGCCGGTGGCGGCAGTCGGTATTCGACGCGGCGCTGAGCTGCGCGAGAAACTGGCTTGCCCGCCCGACGAAAAACTCGTTCTCATCGCGTTCGGCGGCGTCGCGCAACGCCTGCCGGTCGAGGCCTGGCCGCGCAGCGTGGGCGTGCGCTGGCTGGTGCCGGCGAACTGGCAGGCGGCCCGCGCGGACTTTAGCGCGCTTGAAGCGGTCGACCTGTCTTTCACCGACCTCCTGGCGAGCGTCGATGCCGTCATTACCAAACCGGGCTACGGTACCTTCTGCGAAGCGGCGTGCAACGGAACGCCAGTGCTCTACCAGCGACGTCAGGACGGCTGGCCGGAGCAGGATTGCCTGATCGACTGGCTCCAGGCCAACGCGCGCTGCGCGGAAGTGTCTGAGCGCGCGCTGGCCGCCGGCAAGCTGCGCGCGACGCTCGGCGCACTCTGGCGGCTGCCGCCGCCAGTGGCCCCCGAGCCGGCCGGCGCCGGGCAGGCCGCGGCGCTGATCGCCGGGCGACTTAGCGACTGCTGTTGAGCAGCCCGGCCTTGAGTTCGAGGAGGTCGAGCGCGGTGAGGGCAATGAGCTGGCCGGCCTTGATCTGCCCGTGCAGCCTGATGACGCACGTTTCGGCGGCGCGGCGAATCACCGACGCCTTGAGGAAGTAGCGCCGCTGCGCTTCGTCGACGCCGGTATGCGTGTCGATAAAGATCACATCGCCGCGCTGCATCGCCGGCATCGGCGTGCCACGCTCGCGCACCCGGATGCGTAGTTCGTCCTCGGAAATATCGACGATCAGGCACGGGCCGGAGACGGCCTTCTCGGGCAGGATCAGCGCCACCGGCGCGTTGAGTCTGGTGCGCGATTTGCGGCGCTGGTCGCTGACCGCCAGCGTATCGAAATCGGGGGTGAGCAAGACCATCGGCCTGTGCGCGTACGGCCCCTCGGCAAGGTCGACTGGCTTGGCGACCACGGTATCGATCGTCGATACGCCCTTGCCACCGGCGTTGGCGATCAGAGAGATGCAATTGCCGACGGTAAACTGCCGGCCACGACCGATCTGCGCCCAGCGATCGTAATCGAGTTTCGCTTCGAGATCCGAGGTGTCGGGAACGAGCAGCTGGAAAGACGTCAGCCGGCCGGCCGGCGTCCGCACGCTGTCGCTGTCGCTGTGAAAAGCGGTCGGCACGCCGTCGCCGTCACGCTCGACGGCGTCAGCCGAATAGACGAAATGGCCGTTGACGCAGTAGGCAAGGACGAGCGTATCGAAAACGATTTCCTGCTTGAATTCGGGGTAGTAGCGCAGCTTCTTGCCGATCGGAAAAAAGTCGATCAGCATCTTGATGCGCAGGATATCGAGCGGCAAGCCACCCGACGAGCGGTTCATCAGCCCCCCGGTGGCCAGCGCTTTACCAAACAGATTCTTGAGCAATTGTTCACCTCACA
>JBBRXI010000398.1:0-2478 GCA_038248575.1 Burkholderiales bacterium
AGCCAGAGCAGCCAGCCGAGCAGGCCGACGACCGACAGCCCGTCCTTGAGCACGGTCACCGTCACGCTGGTCGCCGCCGAAGCGACGCCGTTGACGTCGTAGGCGATCTTCGTCAGCGGCACGCTTGAGGCGTGCTTATGAAAGTAGCTCGTCGGCAACTGCACCATGCGCGTGTACATTTCGGCGCGGATGTCGGCGATGACGCGGTTCGACACCCAGGAGAAACCGAAGGACGACAGGTAATTGAAGACGCCGCGGACGATGAAGACGCCGACAATGCCGAGCGGGATATAGATCGGATTCTGCAGGCCGTTCTCGGCGGTGAAGCCTTTGTCAAGCAGGGGCTTTAACAGCGCCGGAAAGAGCGGCTCGGTCGCCGCCAGCACCGCCGTGGCCAGGAGCGAGAGCGCGACGGCGCGCCAGTACGGCCGAACATACTGCAGCAAACGAAGGTAAAGCGTTCGGCTATTGGGCGGATTATTCATAAGGCGTCGTTGGCGAAACCGCGATTATAGCGCGTCGCCGCAGGCGCTCAGAGCAGGCTGCGATAGAGTTCGAGCAGCCGCGCGGACATCGCTTCTATGCTCAGATGGGCGACGGCCGCGCGCGCCGCGGGGCGCATGGCGGCGGCGACGCCGGGGCGGGCCAGCGCGCTGATTTGCTGGCCGAGCGCGGCGACGTCGAGCGCGTCGCAAACGTAGCCGCTGACGCCCGGCGTGATCAGTTCGGCCGCACCGCACTGCGAACTGACGATAGCGGGCAGGCCGCAGGCCAGCGCTTCGAGAACGGCGTTCGAGAGCGGCTCGTAGCGGGTCGGCAGGATGAAGGCGTCGGCGGCCGCGTAATAGGGGCGCGCGTCGTCGACGCCTCCGGTAAAAACGACGCGCTCGGCGAGGCCGAACCGGGCAGCCTGGCGGACATAGTTGTCAAGGTGCTTGTCGCTACCGACAATCATCAGCCTGATTTCGGCCGGCGCCGTCGCCAGCGCCTCGAGCAAGGCGGCGACGCCTTTGCGCTCGAAACCTGCGCCGACAAAGAGAAAAAGAGGTGCGTCGTCGGTAATGCCATGCTGCCGCCGCGTCGCGCTGCGGTACTCCTGCGCGAGTTCGGGGCGAAAGCGATCGAGGTCGACGCCGTTGTAAATCACGTGCAGTTTTTCGTCGGGCACGGCGTAGAGACGGCGGATGTCGTTGCGAACAAGTTCCGAAATGCAGATCACCGCTTTCAGGCGCGGGTCGGCGAACATCGTGCGCTCGGCCGAGAGCGTGTAGCGGTGCCAGGGGCAGAGCCGATCGGCGATGCGGCCGAACAGGTTTTGCCGGCGCGAGCGCTGTTCCAGCCAGGCCGCATGCACGCCGTCACCGGCGCGAAAAATGTCGCAACCGGCGATGCGTTCGTGCGACTGCACGAGATCGAATTTTTCGCGTTCGAGCACGGACGCGACGCAGCGCGCGAATGAGCGGTCGCGGCCGAGACGTCCAAGATACGCCGGTCGGCATTCGACGACTTCGTGCCGGCGCTCGCCGCCCCGCCACTCCCGCGTAATCAGCGTCAGCGAAAGGTCGTGCTGGCCGAGGGCTTCGAGCGTCGTCGCGACAAAGCGCTCGGCGCCACCGAAGGGGTTATAGCGCTGCCTGATTAAGGCGAGTCGGATGGGCAAGACGGGATCCTTTTCTCGTCGGCAAGCAACGCCTGCACGGCGAGCCAGACCTGGTTGACTTCGATCTGCTCGAGGCAGTCGCTCAGCTTGCTGCCGCCGCAGCCGGCTTGGCCGCAGGGGCGGCACGGATGATCCTGCGAAGTGACGACCGCTGCTTTCACCTGCCAGGGCCCCCAGTCCTTTTCGCCCGAGGGGCCGAACAGCGCGACGGTTGGCGTCGCCATCGCGGCGGCGATGTGCATCGGCGCCGAATCGACGCCGATAAAGAGCCTCGCCCGCGCGCTCAGCGCCGCCATATCCTTCAGCGACAGCTGGCCGCAGAGGTCGACCGGCCGGCTGCTGCAGGCCGACAGGATCGCGCCTACCATGTCACGTTCGTCGCCGGTCGGTGCGCCGGTGATGACGACGCGCCGGCCGTCGCTTTCGAGCCGGTCGATCAGCTCGGCCATGCGCTGCGTCGGCCAGCATTTGAAGGCCCAGCGCGAAGCCGGATGCACATGGATGTAAGCGCCGGGGCGCAAGCCATTTTCCTGCAACAGGCCGGCGACGTGGCTGTCGGCGGTCGGACCGGCAACGAGGCTCAGCGTGCGCTCGTCGACGGCCGGGTAAACGCCGATCCGGCGCAACGCATCAAGGTTCAGTTCGACGGCATGGCGCTGGCCGCGCCGCGGGCTCGAATAAAAATGCGTGAACGCGCGCGTCCACCAGCGGCCGCGACCGCCGCTTTCCGGCGCCACCGCCCAGCGCGCGCCGCACAGGCGCGCCAGCCAGGCGCCGCGCGGATGTTCGGTCAGATGGACGACGAGATCGTAGCGGCC
>JBBRXI010000399.1:0-2462 GCA_038248575.1 Burkholderiales bacterium
GAACGAGATGCAAAGCGCGACCTGCCAGAGCGGAATCGAAGGCGGCAGCGTCAGCGCGAAGAGGATAGAGGTCACAAAAAAGCCCTCGTTGACCTCGTGCCCGCGGACACTGGCGAACAATACTTCCCAGAAAATGCCGACCAGGAAAGTGACCGCGTAAATTGGCAGGAACCAGGCGGCGCCATACACCAGGTTGTCCCACAGCGACTGCGGATCGAAGCCGGCGATCAGGCCGATCAGCGGCAATCGCCAGTCGTCCTGTGCGGCCAGCAGCGAGGGGTCGGCGGCCAGGGCCTGGTTAGCCTGAAAGCCGATGTTCCACATGCCGAAGAACATCGCCGGCAGCGCGCACCCCCAGGTGATCATCATGAGGCGCTTGAGATCAATACCGTCGCGCACGTGCGCGGTCGTTTGCGTCACCGACGCCGGACGGTAGAAAAACGTATCCATCGCCTCGAACAGCGCTAACCAGCGCTGGTGCGGCCCGCCGGGGGCGACGAGCGTTGCGATGCGATCAAGTAACTGGCGCAGACCCATGAGCTCAGCCCTCCTTGGCGATGCGCGTCAGCACATCGCGCAGAATCGGGCCATATTCGTATTTGCCTGGACAGACGTAGGTACACAAGGCGAGATCTTCCTCATCGAGTTCGAGACAGCCCAATTTTTCCGCCATCTCGGTGTCGCCGACGATCAGCGCACGCAGCAATTGCGTCGGCAGAATATCGAGCGGCATTACTTTTTCGTAGCTGCCCACCGGCACCATTGCACGCGGGCTACCCTGGGTCGTCGTGGTCAATGGCAATGGGCGACGACCGAGCCAGCCGGAGGCAAACACACGCAGTGCCGAGTGCTTGGCGATGCCGGCACGCAGATAGTGCATGAACTCGCGCTCATCGCCCTCGAGCAGCACGCTGACTTGCAAGTGCAAGGCGCCCAGAAAGGCCGTATCGCCGCTCGCCGTGCGCCCGCCGAGCAGCGAACCAGAAACGATGCGCTGACGACCGGGTCGCAACTCACCCGCGGTCAGTGCCAACAAGTCGGCACCGGGCAAGGTACGCACCAGGCGCGGCGCAGCGACGCCCGGCCCGGCCAGCGCGATGATGCGCTCGCGCCACGGCCTGCCCGTCGCAAACAGGCGACCGATGGCGATGCACGACTGGTAATGCAGATGCCAGACCGAACGCGCGGCGCCGACCGGATCGAGAAAATGGATATGCGTGCCCGGCAGGCCGGCCGGATGCGGACCGGCAAAGCTGGCGCAATGGACATCGGCAAGTCCTTCCGCCGCTTCGGCAGCCGGCGACAAGACACCGTCAGGCGTGGCCGGAATGGCGACAAAAACCCGCGCCAGGCGGGACAGCGCCAGCAAGCCCCGGTGAAAATCAGCCGCGTACGCGGCAATGATCGGCGTCGGATCGGCGGCCAGAGGATGCGTATCGATGGCGCTGACGAAGATCGAACGCGGCGTCGCGTCGGCGGCCGGGATGAGACTGTAAGGACGGGTGCGCAGGATCGTCCACAGTCCCGAGGCGAGCAGTTGCGCGCGTACTGCCGCGGCATCGAGGCGCGCCAGTTCACCGTCGTCGCGCAGCGGTCCGGACGCTGGCTCTTCGCCGGCGTCGGGAGCGGTTTTTAAAACCAGCGCCTCGAAAACGCGTCGCGCACCGCGCCGAACTTCCATCACGGTCCCCGCGCAAGGAGCGGTAAACACCACTCCGGGCCGATCCTTGTCGGCGAACAGGACTTGCCCGGCGCGTACCTCCTCGCCTTCCTGAACCGCCATTGCGGGCCGCAAGCGATGGACGTCGGCGCCAAGCAGCGCAACGCGTGGCGGGAAAAAAGCGGTTTCCGGCAAGCGCTGCTCCGGGCCGCCCGCGATCGGGATATCCAGTCCTCGCCGAATTGTGGTGACCATTTGCTTCGTCTCTCTCATTACTATCCCAAGCAACAGGTCGGGTGACTGACCCGACTGGCTGGCCGGGCATTGCTCTGGCGTTCCGTTCGCTCGCCGGTGCCTCGTCGGGACCCACGCACAAGCTGGCTGGTCGACCTCCGGGCGTGCGCAATTATACTACGGCGTAGCGCGTAATCTGTATCGCTTGGAGTCTAAATAGACCGTTTTTTTCTCGGTTTGATCACGCTGGCGACCGGCGCTCAATCATGGTCCGCGGCTCGTCAAAGCTCGCCCTGTCGATCTTAGGTTTCGCAGCCACACGGGCCGAGGCTATTCGCCGAGGTTAAGTCGCGAGATCACTCTGGCGTGCGTGGGTCGCCGTCGAGGCCAGGATGCTCAAGCGCTCGTTGCTCAAACTCTTCATCCGAGAGTGGCTCGGCGTTTTCGAGCGCAGCGCGTTCTTATTGCGCTCGATGCAGCGATGCACACGGACCGTGAGCAGCGAGATTACTCTGGGTTGGCGTGCCGGACGCGAGCTACCACGATGATGATGAGCGCGATCAAAAGC
>JBBRXI010000400.1:0-2457 GCA_038248575.1 Burkholderiales bacterium
CCGCTAATCGAGCGCGCGCCGCCGCGCAGCAGCGCAGCGGCACGAATCGCAAGGCGCGCGACGATCGCAAAGAGCAGCAGTGCGGCCATAAAGCCGCCGACGATATAAGCACCGAGCCGGACTTCGCCCGCCACCCAGAACATCAGCCCGACGAGCGCGACGAGGCCGAAGGCGTAAGCGCCGAGCAGACGTCTTGGCAGCAGGTTTTCCGAGGAGAACTCGCGACGCAGGACGCGCAGCGTCGACACGCTCTTGAGCTGGAGCAGCGGCGGCAGCGAAAAACCGAAAAGCAAAAGCAACCCGATGACGCTGCCCTGGAGCGCCGGAAGCATCCCGGGCAACGGGAGCGGTCGGGCGAGCAACTGGGCGAGCCAGGCGTGCAGAACGAAATGCGCGAGATAGCCTAAGGCACAGCCGGCGAGCACCGACACCAGCCCGAGCACAGCGAACTGGCTGACATAGACGCGCACCAGGAAGCCTTGCGTCGCGCCGAGACAGCGCATCACCGCGCAGGGGTCGAGATGGCGCTGCATATAGCGGCGCGAGGCGAGCGCCACGGCGACGGCGGCAAGCACGACGGTGAGCAGGGCGGCGAGCCCGAGGAACTTCTGCGCCCGCTCGAGCGCGGCGCGGATTTCCGGACGGGCGTTGCGCGCATCCTCGATGCGCTCGCCACGCGTCAGCGCTTTCTCGACGCGCGCGCGAAACGCGTCCACCGCCGGCGCGTCACCGGCGAGCAGCAGGCGGTAGGCGATGCGGCTGCCCGGTTGGATCAGAGCGGTCGTCTCGAGGTCGCCGATATTCATCATGAGACGCGGCGCGACGCTGAAAAAATTGACGCCGCGATCGGGTTCGAGCGTCAGCAGCGCGGCGACGCGCAGCGCCTGTTTGCCGACCGCCAGCGTGTCGTCGATCTCGACGCCGAGCGCCGAGGCGAGGCCTTCGTCGATCCACGCCGTTCCCGGCGCCGGGACGCCTTCGGCGACTGCGTCTTGGGCGTTGCGCCGTGGCGCGACGCGCAGGCTGCCGCGCAGTGGGTAGCCTGCCGAGACGGCCTTGATCTCGGCGAGTTGGGCGCGCAATCGCTCGCCCTCGCCGAGCGTCACCATGCTCGGAAAGGTGCGCGTTTCGGCGAGCGAGAGACCGCTTTCACGCGCCTGTGCAGCCAACTCGGCCGGCCACGGATGGTCGGCGGTCAGGAGCAGATCGGCGCCGAGCAGTTGATGCGCCTCACGCTCAAGCGCCTGGTGCAGGCGATCGGCGAAAAAGCCGACGGCGGTCAGCGCGGCGACGGCTATGACGAGCGCGGCAACGAGCAGGCGCAACTCGCCGGCACGCGCATCGCGGCGCAGCTGGCGCAGCGAGAAAGACAGGAAATTCGGCAACAGATTGTTGCTCATCGGCAGACCACCTCGTACATTCGCCGGCCAGCGGCCGGACCGGCCCCGCCGCGTTCGGCCGACGACGACGGCGTTCTTCTCTGTGTCGTGCAGCGCGCAGAGGTTCAATCCATTTCGCGCAGCCGCTCGACAGCCTCTTCGACGCGACGGACGGTGACGAGCTCGATGCCGGCGATGGCTTGCTTGGGCTTGTTGGCTTCGGGAATCATCGCGCGCGTAAATCCGAGTTTGGCCGCTTCGCGCAGGCGCTCCTGGCCACGCGGCGCTGGTCGGATTTCTCCTGCCAGTCCGACTTCACCAAAAACAATAAGTTTAGATGGCAACGCCTTGTTTTTTAGGGAAGATACGATAGCCAGAAGCACGGCAAGGTCGGCCGCTGGCTCGACGATCTTGACACCTCCGACGGCGTTGACGAAAACGTCCTGATCGAAGCAGACGATGCCCGCGTGGCGGTGCAGGACGGCGAGCAGCATCGCCAGGCGCTGGGCGTCGAGGCCGACGGTCAGGCGTCGCGGGTTGGCATGCGACTGATCGACGAGCGCCTGGATCTCGACGAGCAGCGGCCGCGTTCCTTCCTGGGTGACCAGCACGCAGGAACCGGCGACGTCTTGGCCGTGCGGCGAAAGGAATATCGCCGAGGGGTTGCTGACGCCCTTGAGTCCCTTGTCGGTCATCGCGAAAACGCCGATTTCGTTGACCGCCCCGTAGCGGTTCTTGACGGCGCGGATCAGGCGAAAGCTCGAATGGGTATCGCCTTCGAAATAGAGGACGGTGTCGACGATGTGCTCAAGAACGCGCGGCCCGGCCAGTGCGCCGTCCTTGGTCACGTGGCCGACGAGGATGACGTTGATGCCGCTCTGCTTGGCCAGTCGCGTGAGCTGGGCGGCGCACTCGCGCACCTGCGCCACCGATCCGGGCGCTGAACTTAACTGGTCCGACCATAGCGTCTGGATCGAATCGATCACTGCGACCTGCGGCTTTTCGGCCTGCAGCGTGGCGACAATCTTTTCGAGGTTGATTTCGGCAAGCAGCTTCATCCCCCGCGTATCGAGCGCCA
>JBBRXI010000401.1:0-2448 GCA_038248575.1 Burkholderiales bacterium
CATGGCTTCGGGCTACGCCGGCGTCGATAACCCGCTCTTCTACAAGGAAAACAACCGCATGCTCTTCGGCGACGCCAAGAAGATGCTCGACGAAGTCCTGATCGCGCTGAAGTCCTGATCGCTTCGGCTCGCTGCAACCACCAACGCCCGTGCGAACGGGCGTTGTCCGTTGACCGCTGGAAAATCCGTAGCGCGCTTCAGATTTCCCCAACAGCGAATAGGCGGCGGTGTTCCTTCATCGCATAACGGTCGGTCATCCCGGCGATGTAATCGGCAACGCGGCGCGGCTGGTCGTCGTCGCTGGCTTTCGCCTGGTATTGCGGCGGCAGCAGCCGCGGGTCGGTGAGAAAGGCCGAAAAAAGGTCGCTGACGATCCGCTGGGCCTTGCTCGTCATGCGCAGCACCTGATAGTGCTGGTAGAGGTGCTGGTGCAGAAACCGCTTGAGTTCGCGTTGCGCTTCACGCAAGGCGTCTGAAAAACCAACCAGCGCTTGTCCAAGCCGCACTTCGCCAAGGTCGCGCGGGCGTTCGCGGGCGAGGTTGGCCGCTGTCGTCTCGATCATGTCGCAGACGAGAACGTTAATCATGCGCCGGATCGTTTCGTGCACCAGGCGGCGTCCGGCGATTCCAGGGTAAAGCGACCGTACGGCGCTCGCATAACGCGAAAACAGGCTGACCTCGTCAAGTTGCTCGAGTGTGATCAGTCCAGAGCGCAAGCCGTCGTCGACATCATGGTTGTTGTAGGCGATTTCGTCGGCGAAGTTGCAGATCTGCGCTTCGAGCGAAGGCTGCGTGCGGGCGATAAAGCGCTCGCCGAGCTCGCCGAGACGGCGCGCGTTCTCGAGCGAACAGTGCTTGACGATCCCCTCGCGCGTTTCGAAGCACAGGTTGAGTCCGTCGAACGCGGCGTAGCGCTCTTCGAGCCGGTCGACGATACGCAGACTTTGCAGATTGTGTTCGAACCCGCCATGCCCGCGCATGCAGGCGTTGAGGGCGTCCTGGCCGGCATGACCGAACGGCGTATGACCCAGATCGTGGGCGAGAGAGATGGCTTCGGCAAGGTCTTCGTTAAGGCGCAGGGCGCGGGCGATGCCGCGGGCAATCTGGGCGACCTCGATGCTGTGCGTGAGACGGGTGCGAAAAAGATCGCCCTCGTGGTTGACGAAAACCTGCGTCTTGTATTCGAGCCGCCGGAACGCCGTCGAATGGACGATCCGGTCGCGGTCGCGCTGGAATTCGCTGCGATGCGACGGCGCTTCGTCGGCGTGCATGCGCCCGCGCGCGTTGCTCGCTGATACGGCGTAGGGGGCCAGATCAAACATGGGCTGAGCGCGCTCCAATCGCTTCGGCAATTTCCGCTGTGCTGGCGCGGCTGCTGACGACGGCACGGCCGATTCCTTCGAGCAATATAAGACGCATCTGGCCGTCCTGAACTTTCTTGTCGTGACGCATCAGTTCGAGGTAAGTTTTGGCTCCCAGTGCCGGTCCGAAGACTGGCAGGCCGGCGCGCATGAAAAGCCGTTCGCTGCGCTCGTGCTCGGCGTCACTGATCCAGCCCATCAGGCGTGACAGTTCAACGGCCATCATCGTACCCGCTGCAACCGCCTCACCGTGCAGCCAGTGGCCATAGCCCATCCCCGTTTCGATGGCGTGGCCGAAGGTATGGCCCAGGTTAAGAAGCGCGCGTTCGCCCTGTTCGTGTTCATCGGCAGCGACGACCTCGGCCTTGTTCGCACAGGCGCGAGAAATTGCGTACTGGAGCGTCGCCGGATCGCGGGCAAGCAGCTTTTCAAGATGGTCTTCGAGCCAGGCAAAAAAAGCCGAATCGCGTATCAGGCCGATCTTGATGACCTCGGCCAGCCCGCCGCGCAGCTCGCGCTCGGGCAGCGTGACGAGGAGATCGGTATCGGCGAGAACCAGCCGCGGCTGATGGAAGGCGCCGATCATGTTCTTGCCGCGCGGGTGGTTGATCGCGGTTTTTCCGCCGATCGACGAGTCCACCTGCGCGAGCAGCGTGGTCGGCACCTGGATAAACGGCATGCCGCGCTGATAGCAGGCCGCGGCAAACCCGGTCATATCACCGACGACGCCGCCACCGAAGGCGATCAGCGTGGTCGAGCGCTCGCAGCGCCGCTCGAGCAAGGCATCGAATATCTCGTTGAGCGTTTGCCAGTTCTTGAACTGCTCCCCGTCGGGCAGGACAATCTCGGCGACGTCGACGCCGGCGGCGCGCAGGGAACTGACGAAGCGCGCGAGGTACAACGCCGCAACCGTCGTATTGCTGACGACGGCCACTTTCGGCTGGCGCAGATGCGGCAGCAGCAGTTCGCTGCGTTCGATGAGCCCGCCGCCAATATGGATCGGGTAGGTCCGCCCGCCGAGGGCGACGTTCAGGGTTTCCACCGTTCACCCACTTCCTTGAGCAAGAGTTGCAGAACGCCCTGGGCG
>JBBRXI010000402.1:0-2424 GCA_038248575.1 Burkholderiales bacterium
CATCTATCAGGAAAGCCGGCCGGGCAAGCGTGCCAACAACGAAGATCGGCTGGCCCACTGCTACTCGCGCGACGCGCTGATGATGGTTGTCGCTGACGGAATGGGCGGTCACTATTACGGGGAAATCGCCGCACAGATCGCCGTGCAGACGCTTGTCGAGTCGTTCCAGCGCAGCGCGACGCCGTCGATCCGCGACCCCTTCCTTTTTCTGCAGACGGCGATGATGAACGCGCATCGCGCGATCATCGACTTTACCGAAAACCACAAACTCAACGATTCGCCGCGCACCACCTGCGTCGCCTGCATCGTGCAGAACAACGTCGGCTACTGGGCGCACGCCGGCGATTCGCGTCTCTACTTGATGCGCGGCGGCAAAGTGCTGACCCATACGCGCGACCACTCGCGCATGCAGCTCTTGCTCGATCAGGGCATCATCAACGAAGCGCAGGCCGCAGTGCATCCGGAGCGCAACAAGGTCTATAGCTGCTTTGGCGGGCCGCTGCCGCCGGAGATCGAGTTCTCGCGCAAGACGCCGCTCGAGGCCGGCGACGTCATTTTCCTGTGCACCGACGGCGTCTGGGGGCCCTTGCACGGCGATTTGATCGCCGTCGCGCTCAAGAACGACAACCTGATGCAAGCCATCCCGGTGCTGCTCGGCCAGGCCGAGATACGCGGCGGTCCGAACGCCGACAACCTGTCGGCCGTCGCCGTGCGCTGGGAGGACAACTACATGGAGGCCGGCTCGTCGGGCTCGAGTGCGGTATCCACGCAAACGATGTCGCGCGACACCGTAACGACCCGGCTCGACGCCTTCGGCCGCAACCCGAACTACCGCACCGAGCTTTCCGAAGACGAGATCGAGCGCGCCATCGAAGAAATTCGCTCAACGATACACAAGTACTCAAAATAGGAATGTTCATGCGCCCCAGCCAACGCCAGCCGGGTGAGCTTCGCCCGGTGCGAATCACCCGTCATTTCACGCGCCACGCCGAAGGCTCGGTACTCATAGAGATGGGCAGTACCCAGGTCTTGTGCACCGCCAGCGTAGAGGAATCGCTGCCGGCCTTTCTGCGCGGCAAGGGCCAGGGCTGGGTGACCGCCGAGTACGGCATGCTGCCGCGGGCGACGCATACGCGCAGCGCGCGCGAAGCGGCCAAAGGAAAGCAGAGCGGCCGCACGCAAGAGATCCAGCGTCTGATCGGCCGATCGCTGCGTGCCGTGATCGACCTCAAAGCACTCGGCGAACGCCAGATCACCCTCGACTGCGACGTTCTTCAGGCCGACGGCGGAACACGTTGCGCGTCAATTACCGGCGCCTGGCTGGCGCTCCACGACGCCTGTGCGCAGCTCGTCGCGCACGGCAAGCTTGCCGCCAGTCCGCTGCGCGACCACGTCGCTGCCGTTTCGGTCGGCATCTATCAGGGCGTGCCGGTGCTCGACCTTGATTACCCCGAGGACTCGGACTGCGACACCGACATGAACGTCGTCATGACCGGTAGCGGCGGCATCGTCGAGATCCAGGGCACGGCGGAAAAAGAGCCGTTTACACGCCTGCAGATGGGCGAACTCGTCGATCTCGCGGCGGCCGGCATCGGCGAATTGATCGGCCGCCAAAAGGCTATTCTCGCCCAATGAGGCTCGTTCTTGCCTCGAACAACGCCAAAAAGCTCACGGAACTGCGCGAAATTCTGACGCCGCTCGGCTGGGAACTCGTTCCCCAGGGCGAACTTGGCGTGCCGGAGCCCGAAGAACCGCATTGCACCTTCGTCGAAAACGCTCTGGAAAAAGCCCGCCACGCGGCGCGCCTGACCGGCCTGCCGGCGCTTGCCGACGACTCGGGGCTGTGCGTCGAGGCGCTCGGTGGAGCGCCCGGCGTGCACTCGGCGCGCTACGCGCAGGCGAGCGATGGCGGCGAGAAATCGGATGCGGCCAACAACGCGAAATTATTAACCGAACTCGCAAGTCATAGTGACCGGCGGGCGCATTTCGTTTCGCTGATCGTTTTCGTCCGCCACGCCGACGACCCCCAACCGATCATCGCCGAAGGCGAGTGGCACGGCGAAATTCTGGAGGCCGAGCGCGGTAGCGCGGGTTTCGGTTACGACCCGCTCTTCTATCTCCCCGAACTCGGCAAAACATCGGCCGAGCTTTCTTCCACCGAGAAGAACCGTCGCTCGCACCGCGGGCAGGCGCTCGCGCGCCTCGTTGAACGCCTGCGCAGCGGCCGCTGATGGTTCGCTCGGCGCGCATCATCCCGATCGTCGCGCAGGGCAAGGCGGCAAGGGCCGGCGGCGCGCTCGAGTTTCGCCAGCCGCCGCCACTCTCGCTCTACGTGCATGTCCCGTGGTGCGTGCAAAAGTGCCCGTATTGCGACTTCAACTCGCATGAAGTGCGAGGCCAACACTCGCATAAAATGCGAGGCCA
>JBBRXI010000403.1:0-2421 GCA_038248575.1 Burkholderiales bacterium
CATCATCGCGCACTGTTCGCGCACCTGTTCGCGCGTCAATTCCGTGAACGGGTCCTTGCCCCACATGAACTTCATGCCGCGCGCCTCGTACCAGGCGAGACATTCTTCGCGCAGCGCGGCCGGCACTTTGGCCATTTCGACGAGCAGCGCCGATTGCGACAGAGCCTCCATCGGCATGCCGATGTCGACCAGCGCTTTTTGCGGGAAAACGCCGTTGATCATGCCCATGCAGAAGCTGTCGAAGAGGCCGATGATTTCCTTGTGTTGAAGGACGTATTCACCGACCTTGCGGCCGATCGCCCAGGCCGGGCTGCTTGACGCCGGGTGCGTTGCGTCGATCTCTTGCAGGTAAGACGTGTCGTGCGTTATTTTTCCGCTCTGCAGCCAGGATTCGAGGCCCTTGAAGAAGAAGTCGTCGTCAAATTCGGCCGACCACAGGCGCGCGTGCGCCTTGCCAAGGCTGGTCAGCGTTCCGGCCATGCACAGCATGCCGACCAGGCCCGGCCAGGTGCCGTCGAAGTTGGCGAGCAGCAGCACCGGGCCGCGGTGTTTGGCAAGACTCGGCGCGAGGTGGTGCGAATACTGCCAGGCGGTGAGCAGAACGATGACCGGCGCGTCGGGATCGATCGTCGCAAAAAGATCGCTGCCTTCGCGCTGGCTGCTGATAAAGCCGTGCCGCTGCTCGGCCTTGAACCGGTGGGCGCGCTTGGCGGTGACGCCGAAGCGCGCGGCGAGCGCTTTTTGCAGCTTGTCTTCGAACTTGTTCTGCACCGGCCAGCATTCGACGTTGGCCGATTCGCGCAGGTCGGCGTTGGTGACGAGCAGGACTTCCTGGTCGCCGGCCTTGATCAGCGGTTGCGCTGCGGGGAGATTGAGCGTCAGCATTTTGTTGTCCTCGTGACGAATTGAGCAAAGGTGCGGCGCCGACTACTGCCAGGCCGCCATGGCGGAACGGCAACGTTCCATGTCGTGATAAAGCTCGAGATAGACGGCGTACTTGGCGTCGTGAAAAGCCTTGGTCTGCGGCCGCGCGGCGACGCTGCCGCCCGGGCGGACCATCTCGCCGGCAGCCGCCGGCAGCGTGGCGAAAGCGCCGCAGGCAACGGCGCCCATCAAGGCGGCGCCGAGCGTCACCGCGTCTTCTTCGCTGACCAGGTGGATCTCGCAACCGGTGGCGTCGGCGTTCTCGCGCAGCCAGTAGGGGTTCTTCGTCCCGCCGCCGCACATCAGGATGCGTTCGATGCGGTGACCGGCGGCGTTCATGCTCTCGATGATGTGGCGCGTGCCGTAGGCGAGCGCCTGCAAGGTCGCCAGGTAGATCCGGGCGAGCGCGTCGCGTCCCTCTTCAAGCGTCAGTCCGACGATCACGCCGCGCGCTGTGGCGTCGGCGCGCGGCGAGCGGTTGCCATGATGATCGCCGAGCACGTGCAGATGGGCGGTCGGCCAGGCTTCGCGCGCCTCAAGGTCAGCCAGCCAGTCGTTGACGACGGAATAGACGCTGCGCTTTTCGGTGGCTGCCGTCGCGGCGAGCTCAGGCCAGGCGTCGCTCTGCCGGATGGTCCAGTCGAGCAGCGCGCCGGCAGCGCTCTGGCCGCCTTCGTTGAGCCAGTAACCGGGCAGCATGGCGCCGAAATACGGACCCCAGACGCCGGGCACCATCACCGGATCGGTACTCACGACCATGTGACAGTTCGACGTCCCGCCGATGATCGCCAAACTGCCCTGCGGCGCCGTGCTGGCCAGCGCCAGACCGCCGGCATGCGCGTCGATGATGCCGCTGGAGACGACGACACCGGACGGCAGCCCGATTTCGGCCGCCGCCTCGGCACCGAGTTTCCCGGCAGCGCAGGCCAGCGGCAGGACGTTTTGCGGGACCTTGCCGGTCAGGTCGGCAAGGCCGACGGCTTCGAGAAGACTGTGGCTGAAGCGGTTTTCGTGCGCCAGATAATTCCATTTGCAGGTCAGCGTGCACACACTCGCCGCATCGGCCCCGGTGAGCCGCCAGACGAGATAATCGGCAAGGTCGAAAAAGCGCCAGGTCGCGGCGTAACGTTCGGGGAAGTTCTGCTTGAGCCAGAGCACCTTGGGCAATTCCATCTCGACGCTCACTTCGCCGCCGACGTAAGCGAGCGCTGCGTCGTGCGTGGCGTTGATCGCCGCCGCCTGCGCGCCGGCGCGATGGTCCATCCACATGATGATGTCGTGTTCTGCGTCGCCGTTTTCGGCCAGCGAGACGCGCCCGCCACCGGCGCCAACGGCAACCAGCGAGCAGGTCGCGTCGACGCCGATCGCGACGACGCGTTCGGCAGCAATCGAGGCGCTCGCCAGCGCCTCGCGCACGACCGCGCAGCACTGTTGCCAGATATCGGCGGACGACTGCTCGACGTACAGCGGGCGCGGATGAAACTGGGCGATCGGACG
>JBBRXI010000404.1:0-2403 GCA_038248575.1 Burkholderiales bacterium
GAAAGTCTCGACCTGCGCCATGTTCTCCGGGGTGCGGATCTTCAGTCCCTTTACATCGCCGGGGACGTTGATCGGCCGCACGTTGTTGGTGATGTTGCGAAAGCCGTTCTCGACGAAGCCGACGAGGCGCAGGCCCTTGGGCGGCAGCGTCGCGGCGAGCTTTTGCACGACGTCGGACTCCTGCATCTTGAGGATGTGCTGGCGATCACGGAAGAGGAAGGGCGCCTCGAGCAGCGCGAACTTCGGCTCGTAGATGTTGAGCAGGCCGGTGACGACGAATTCGAGAGAGCCGAGCGTCAGCGCCTCCTGCATGACGCGCTCGTTGCCCAGTTGCGCCGACGCATAGACCTGGACCTTGTATTCGCCGGGCCGCTTCTGTTCGAGGATCTTGCCGAAGCGTTCCATCGCCTGCGTGAAGCTGTGGGTCGGTCCATGGTCGATGCCGATCTTGACCGTTTGTTGGGCCCAGGCCGCCGGTGCGATGCTGAAAGCGGCGAGCGTGAGGATCGAGAGTAGTTTGCGCATAGCATTTACCTCCGGTTGATTGAAAACTATGGATATTCAGAACAACAGCCCGGGTAGCCACAGCGAGAGCTGCGGAACATAGGTCACCACACCGAGGACGACGAAAAGCGGTACCAGAAACGGCAGCACGGCACGCATGACGCCTTCGAGCGGAATTTTCGATACGTGGGCGACGACAAAGAGGCTCATGCCGACCGGCGGCGTCGCGACGCCGATCATCAGGTTGAGGACGATGACCACGCCGAAGTGGATCGGGTCGATGCCGAGCGTGACGATCAGCGGCAGCAGGATCGGCGTCATCAGGATCAGGATCGCTCCTGACTCGACCAGAGAACCGGCGATCAGCAGCCCGACGTTGATCATCAGCAGGACAACCCACGGCTCGGTCGATATCGCCGTCAGCGCGCTGACGAAGGCCGGCCCGGCCTGTTCGACGGTCATCAGCCAGGAGACGCCGGATACCGTGGCGATCATGAAGAGAACGATCGACGAGGTGACCATCGACTCGACGAGTATCGCGGGAATATCCTTCCAGTCGATTACGCGGTAGGCGAACTTGCTGATGATGAAGGCGTAGACACAGGCCACCGCGGCCGCCTCGGTCGGGGTGAAAATGCCGCCCAGGATGCCGCCGACGATGATCGCCGGCGTCAGCAGGGCGAGAATCGATTCGCGGAAGCTGAAGAAAATCTCACGCAGCGTCGCCCGGCGTTCGCGCGGATAGCCATTGCGCTTGCTGGTCACGGCGATGAAGACCATCATCGCCGCGCCGATCACGAGGCCGGGAAGGAGGCCGGCGGCAAAGAGCTTGCCGACCGAGACCTCGGCCATCGCCCCGTAAATCACGAAGGGAATCGACGGCGGGATGATCGGGCCGATGACCGACGCAGCGGCGCTCAGCGCCGCCGCCATTTCGGCGCGATAGCCTTGTTCGCGCATGGCGCGGATCATGATGTTGCCAAGTCCGCCGGCGTCGGCGACCGCCGATCCCGAGATCCCGGCAAAGACCATGTTGGCGCCGACGTTGGCGTGCGCCAGACCGCCGGGGAAATGACCGACGAGACGACGGATGAAGAGGAACAGCCGGTCGGTGATACCGCCGGCATTCATCAGGTTGGCGGTGAGGATATAGATCGGTATCGAAGCGAGGACGAAGGAGTCCATGCCGGCGATCATGCGCTGAAAAACGGTCATCAGCGGGAAGGGGCTGATCCAGGCCATGACGATCGAAACGGCGACTCCGAGGCCGATGGCCATCGGCACCGAGAAGGCGACGAGGGTGAAGAAAATGACGGCAATGGTGATCGTCATCATGATCGGCTGACCTCGAGGTCGGCATCGAGGCGGGCGAAGGCGTGGCTGACGCTGTGCAAGACAATCAGCGCGCCGGAAATGGCGAGCGGCAGGTAGAGCCAGCCTTGCGACCAGCCGAGCGTCGGAAAGCTCGTTTGCCAGACGCGGTCTGCGAGGCGCAGGCCGTACCAGAACATCAGCGTGCCGAAGCCGGCACTGATCAGATGCACGGCGATGACGATCGGCTTTTGCCAGGCGCGCGGCAGCCGCTCGCGAAGATTATGGATGGCGACGTGGGCGTGGCGATGGACGCCGATCGCGCAGGCGAGCAAGATCGTCCAAAGGAAGGAGAGCCGGGCGAGTTCGACCGATTCGACGATCGGGTGATGAAAGACGAAGCGCGTCAATACCGAAACGAAAATGATCGAGATGAAAACGACCGAGACGGGTAGCAGGAGCAGTTCGATCACGCGGTTTGCAGTGACCGACAGTCGGACCAAGGCGTGGGAAAATCCTGTCTTCATGCGCATTGCTCCGGAAAGGTCAGTCTGTCCCTATGCTTTGATGAACGGGCTCGGCGCATCA
>JBBRXI010000405.1:0-2373 GCA_038248575.1 Burkholderiales bacterium
CCCTCGGTTTCGGCGAGCAGCTTCATCCCCCGCGTATCGAGCGCCAGACGCCGCGCGCGCATGGCAATCTGCTGAGCGGACTCCTCGCCGCTGACGTAGAGCACGCTGTGGCCAGCCGACAGTTCGGCGAGCGCCTGCAAGAGCAAGGTGCTCTTGCCGATTCCCGGGTCGCCGCCGAGGAGAACGACGCCGCCGGCGACCAGTCCGCCGCCCAGCGCGCGATCGAACTCGGCGATGCCGGTCGGTAGCCGGTCCTCCTCACGCGCCTCGATGTCGGCAAGGCTTTGCAGTCGCGCCGTGCCGCCCAGCGCGGCGAAGCGGCTGGCGCTCGCCGGAGCACTGTCATCAAGGCTTTCGACGAGGGTATTCCACAAGTCGCAACCGGGACACTGCCCCTGCCACTTGGGTACGCTGGCGCCACATTCGGTACACGAATAAACTGTTTTCGTCTTGGCCATATTTACACTTCGACGACCGGTACTCGGCGAGCGAGCGCGCAGAACAATTCGTAGCTGACCGTCCCGGCCGCTGCGGCGACCTCGTCGGCGGGCAGACCTTCGCCCCACAGCACGACGCGGCTGCCGACGCCGGCTTGTGGCAGATCGGTCAGGTCGCAGGCGAGCATGTCCATCGACACGCGGCCGAGCGTCCGCGCGCGCTGACCGGCGACGAGAAGCGGCGTCCCGCTCGGCGCATGCCGCGGATAGCCGTCGGCGTAACCGCAGGCGACGATGCCGACGCGCGTACGCCGTTCGGCGCAATAGAGCCCGCCGTAGCCGACGCGCTCGCCGACGGCGATGTCCTGGACGGCGATGATGCGGCTGTGCAAGGTCATCACCGGCTTAAGTCCGAGGCTCGCCGCGCCCGCATCGGCAAAAGGGCTGCCGCCGTAGAGCATGATTCCCGGCCGCACCCAATCGTGCGCGGTTTCCGGGTGACGGAGAATCGCCGCCGAGTTGGCGAGCGACAGCGGGCAATTCCAGCCGGCACTCATCTCTGCAAAGCGCTCGAGTTGCCAGGCGATGCCGCGCCCGCCGTCGGCCTCGGCAAAATGCGTCATCAAGGTTAGCGAGCCGACCGCCGACGAGAGTGCGAGTTGGCGCTGAACGGCCGGCAATTCGGCTGCGGTAAAGCCGAGCCGGTTCATTCCGGTATTGAATTTGAGATAGACGGGCAGCCGCAGCGGCAAGGCTGCGGCGCGAATCATGTGCAATTGCTCGAGACAATGGACAACGGTAATGAGGCCATACTCGGCGCAGACGGCAAGATCGTCGGGTTCGAAAAAGCCTTCAAGCAGGAGAATCGGCTGGCGATAACCGGCATCGCGCAAGGTAACGGCCGCATCGAGGTCGAGCAGCGCGAAGCCGTCGACGATATCGGCGATCGACGACGCGGCGCGCAGCAAACCGTGCCCGTAGGCGTCGGCCTTGACCACCGCCCAGGCCTTGGCCGATTTTTCCCGACCGGCGACTTTCTTCTTGGCGACCAGATAGTTGTGCCGAAATGCGGCAAGGTCGATGCGGGCTTGTACTGGACGCGGCATGGGTCGGCTCATTCCCTGACTGTTTTTACCGGATCAGAGTATCGACCGCATCGGTCGCGAACACAAGACGAAACGCCGCCCGAAGCGCTTCAAAGGCGGTCCGGATGCGATCGTGCATTGCCCGCGGCAGCGGCAAATCGCCTGCGCTAACAACTTCTTAACTTTCATGGTATAAATTCGCCACTTCACAAAAAGCGGTCTCTGAATTTTCAATGCCCCTCGGCTTTTACATCATCATGGTGGCGCAATTTTTTTCCGCGCTGGCCGACAATTGCCTGCTCATCGTCGCCATCGCCGCCCTCCGTGAAATGCACGCTCCATCTGCCTACGAGCCGCTGTTAAAGACCTTTTTTACCGTTTCCTACGTTGCTCTCGCCGCCTTCGTCGGTGCTTTCGCCGACTCGATGCCCAAATGGCGGGTGATGTTCATCAGCAACACGATCAAGATCGTCGGCTGCGCAATGATGTTCGTGTCGATTCATCCGCTGCTTGCCTACGCCGTTGTCGGGCTTGGCGCCGCCGCCTACTCGCCAGCCAAGTACGGCATCCTCACCGAATACCTGCCGCACCGCCTGCTTGTCGTCGCCAACGGCTGGATCGAGGGGCTGACAGTCGGTGCGATCATTCTGGGCGTGGTCATCGGCGGTACGCTGATTCAGCCGACAATTGCACAAGAATTGCTTAACCTCGATTTTCCGCTTATCGATACTGGAATCGAGTCCACCAAAGAGATGGCGATTTGCTTTGTCGCGGTTTTTTACTTCATAGCATCAGTTTTTAACCTGTATATCCCGGAAACCGGGGTTGACCACAAGGTGCTGCACAAGAAC
>JBBRXI010000406.1:0-2351 GCA_038248575.1 Burkholderiales bacterium
GAAGACATCGGTTTTCTGCCCGGTACCGAGGAAGAGAAGATGGGGCCCTGGATGGGCGCCCTTGAAGACAATCTCGAAGTGCTCAACAAAAGCGACGAGAGCGCCGGCGAATGGGGCCGCGCGGCAACACACGACCTGATCCGCAACCGGATCAAGATCAAGTCGCTCAATTTCATGCGCGGGCGAACCTTCCTCAACAAATTCCTGATCATCGACGAAGCGCAGAACCTGACGCCCAAACAGATGAAAACGCTGATCACGCGTGCCGGGCCAGGGACCAAGGTCGTGTGCATGGGCAATATCGCGCAAATCGATACGCCCTATCTGACCGAGGGCAGTTCCGGCCTGACCTGCGTCGTTGACCGTTTCAAGGGTTGGCCGCATTCAGGCCACGTTACTTTGCAACGCGGCGAACGCTCGCGCCTCGCCGACTACGCGGGCGAAGTGCTATAATTTTTTTTCGAGCCGTGTCCCCTGACACGGCTCGCTCATTTGTGCCGGACGCTGCGCCGCTTCCGGCAGCCGACCCAACGCCATCGGAGACTCGATTGAAACGACGAGACTTCCTCGCTGCTTCGGCAGTCCTGTCCTTACTCGCCGCCGCCCCGGCCAGCGCCGCCAACAAGAGCGCGGCGAAGAAGCCGCCGCCGCGCCCGGCAAAAAAAGCCCCGGTCCGCGCACGAGCCAAAACACCGGCGAGCGCTGTGCCGGCCGCCACACCGACCGAGCCGCGCAACGTCATCAGTCTGCCCGACGAACCGCTGGCGCAGTGGCGCACCTACGATATCCGTTCGACGATCACCTTGAAACAGGTCGGCGGCAAGGCGCGCCTCTGGCTGCCGCTCGCCCAGTACAAGGACACGCCGTGGGAGCGTTCGCTCGGTCATAACTGGCAGGGTAACTTCGCGAGCGCAGGAATTTACCGCGATCCGGTGGCCGAAATGGAGGTCTTCTACGCCGACTGGGCCGAGGGCTTCGACGAGCCGCAACTGCAAATCAGCAGCCAGGTGGCGACCCAGGACCGGCCTTTCGACATTACTCGCCGCGGCGCAATCGCCGAGCGTACTGAAGTGCTGCGCCGCTGCCTGCAGGCGACGCAATATGTGCCGCTTGACGGCA
Organism: Burkholderiales bacterium; assembly: GCA_038248575.1. GTDB lineage: Bacteria > Pseudomonadota > Gammaproteobacteria > Burkholderiales > Rhodocyclaceae > Propionivibrio. The sequence continues at coordinate 1,120 of JBBRXI010000406.1, forward strand.
TCGTGCGACGCACCGCCGAGCGCGCGATTGGCCGCATCAAGGACCCACTGGCCATGGCCAAGGCCATTTACGAGTGGGTGGTCGACAATTCCGCGTACGACCCGATGCTGCGCAGCATTGGTCACGTCGATATCGCCCGCATGCTCGAGAGCGGCGAAGTGGGGGGTAAAAGCGCTGATATTTCGCTGCTTTTCGTCGGCCTTTGCCGCGCAATCGGAATTCCGGCGCGCCCGGTTTTCGGTCTGCGCATCGACAGCTCGCGGCTCTTTGGCAGCCTCGGTGCAACCGGCGACCTGGCTGAAGCACAACATTGCCGCGCCGAGTTTTACACACCCGGCTACGGCTGGATCCCGGTCGACCCGGCGGACGTGCGCAAGGCGATCCGCGAAGAGCGCCTGCCCACCGGTGACGCGCGGTTGACCGTTCTGAAAAAGCTGCTCTTCGGTTTCTGGGAGATGAACTGGGTCGGTTTCAACGCCGCGCAAGACGTCATGCTGCGCGGCTCGTCGGGGCGCATGCTGCCCTTTCTGATCTACCCCGAAATCGAAACACGCGACGGCCGTTTCAGCAGCCAGGACGGCGGCAAGATCAACTACCAGGTGAGCGCCGCTCGCGTCGAGATCTAGCAGACGGTCCACGGTAACCGGGTCGGCTGCAATTAAACCTTCGTTTTCGCTTCGCCCCAGCGAACCTTGCACCTGGTCAGCAGCGCCCGGCGGCGATCAGTAGCTGCCCGGATTGGCGAAGTTCTCGAAACGCGTGAACTCGCCGACGAAGGTCAGGCGGACCATGCCGATCGGGCCATTACGTTGCTTGCCGATGATGATTTCGGCGCTCCCCTTGTCGGGTGTGTCGGGGTTATAGACTTCGTCGCGGTAGATGAACATGATGACGTCGGCGTCCTGCTCGATGGCGCCCGATTCGCGCAGGTCGGACATCACCGGCCGCTTGTTCGGCCGCTGCTCGAGCGATCGATTGAGCTGCGAGAGAGCGATCACCGGAACGTTGAGTTCCTTCGCGAGGCTCTTGAGCGAGCGCGAAATTTCCGAGATTTCGGTGGCGCGGTTCTCGCCCTGCCCGGTCGATGACATCAGTTGCAGGTAGTCGATGACGATCAGACCGAGCTTGCCGCACTGGCGGTGCAGCCGGCGCGCGCGGGCGCGCAAGTCGATCGGGTTCAAGGCCGGCGTCTCGTCGATGTAGAGCGGCGCTTCGTGCATCTTGCCGAGCGC
>JBBRXI010000407.1:0-2337 GCA_038248575.1 Burkholderiales bacterium
AGTTTTCCGCCCGCGGCGTGCAGTTTGTCGGCGTCGCGCTCGACTCGGCGGCGAACGTCGGCAACTTTGCCAGGCAATGGCCGGTCAGCTACCCGCTGCTGATCGCCGAAAGCGATGGCATTGAACTGTCGCGTCAGCTCGGCAATTCGCGCCTGGCCTTACCCTATACGCTGGTTATCGCTGCGAACGGCAAGGTCGCGCTGACGCAACTCGGTCGGGTCGCGGAAGCCGATCTCGAAAAACTGCTGCACGACATCGCCACGCACTGAGTCGATGGACAACAGGCGTCGATTTGCGGCAAACTGCGGCAATTTATCAGGGCACTATGACTTGGCTCTCCGTCAGCATTGCAACCGATTGTCGTCACGCTGAAGCGCTCGCTGACGCGCTGCTCGACGCTGGCGCGCTGGCGGCCAGCATCGAGGATGCCGACGCCGGGAGCGAGCGCGAAACGCCGCAGTTCGGCGAGCCCGGTTCGCTCACGACGCCCGGCTGGGAGCGTTCGCGCGTCATCGCGCTGCTCGACCCGGCGACCGATTGCCAGGCGCTGATCGTCGCCTGCGCGCAGACTGTCGGCCTTGTAGAGACGCCAACGTTTACGCAGGAAGAGGTCGCCGAACAGAACTGGGTGCAACTGACGCAGTCGCAGTTCGAACCGATCCGTGTCAGCGCACGGCTGTGGATCGTTCCGTCGTGGCATCAGGCGCCCGATCCCGACGCCATCGTGCTCGTTCTCGACCCGGGAATGGCCTTTGGCACCGGGTCGCATCCGACGACGCGCCTGTGCCTCGAATGGCTGGAGCGTTCGCTCGCACCGGGCAACTCGGTCCTCGATTACGGCTGCGGTTCGGGCATTCTGGCTATTGCGGCGGCCAAACTCGGCGCTGGCGAAGTGCTCGGCGTCGACATCGACGCGCAAGCGGTGAGCGCGGCAACGGAAAACGCCAAGCGCAATGAAGTCAGCGCCCGCTTTCTGGATTCGGCGCAGGAAGTAAAGGGACAGTACGACATCGTCGTCGCCAACATCCTGTCCAATCCGCTCAAGGCGCTGGCGCCGGCGATTTGCGCGCACGTGCGCCCCGGCGGCCGCCTGGCGCTCTCGGGAATACTCGCCGAGCAGGCCGATGAGCTGATCGCCTTCTATGCGCCGTACGTCGCGCTCGCGGTAGGCGCAACGCGCGACGGCTGGGTTTGCCTGTCCGGAGTTAAAATCTGAGTAATGAAAACCCGCTGCCCGAACTGCCAGACGACTTTTCGCGTCACGCCCGACCAGCTCAAGGCGCGCGCCGGCCACGTTCGCTGCGGATACTGCGAGAGCGCGTTCAACGCGCTCGACAGTCTGGTCGACGACAACGCTGTCGCGGCCAACGCTGCCTCGGCCAATGCGCCCGCTGCTGCGAGTCTCCCGCACCCCACGCTGGCGCCGCCATCGCTGACGCCGTCTGTTTCGGCGCGACCGGCAGACGCCCCGGCCGCCCAAGACGCCAGCCAGACGGCAGCGCACGACGACATCGCGCCCGAATCGACCTTGCCGTCCTTGCCGTCCTTGGCGGGCGCCGAGGGCGCCGCGGACTCGCCCGGCTCCGTTTCCGGCGATGCGACCGACGATACTGACCGGCTCAGCGAAGCGGAAGCGCACGAACTCGGCAAGGCGACCGGCCTGATCCTGCCGCGCGAAACGAGCGACATTCCCGGCTACAGCAAATGGTCCGAAGGCGTCGTCTCGGACATGGCGCCGCCGCCGGACAAGGCGACGCGCTGGCCTTTCGTCCTTGCCGGGCTATTGCTTGGACTGGCGCTCGCCACGCAACTGGTTTACCACTTCCGCAGCGAAATTGTCGTCGCCTTCCCTAGCCTGCGGCCGTCCGTCCTTGCCCTGAGCCAGGCGCTGGAGGCCAGCGCCGACATCCCCTTGCCGCGCGACGTCGACCTGGTGAGCATCGAGGCGTCGGACCTGCAGACCGACGCAGCGCGCGGCAACCTGCTCGTCCTCAGCGCGACGCTGCGCAACCTGGCGAACCACGAGCAGGCGTATCCCGCGCTCGAACTCTCGCTGACCGACACGCAGGACGGCGCGATTGCGCGTCGCGTCTTCTCGCCGGCCGATTATCTTCCCGCCAACACGCCGCCCGATCAGCCCTTCGCGGCGCGGTCGGAACTTGCGCTGCGCCTGTGGATCGAGGCCAAGGACGTTGCCGCCGCGGGCTATCGCGGAGTCGAGACGATTGGCGACCACGGTTTGAGCGCGAGCGATCTACAAGGCTTGCTCGACAAGCACAACTTGCGCGCCATTTCGATGCACATGAGCTTGGCCGCGCTGGAAAAGGATGTGGAAGG
>JBBRXI010000408.1:0-2318 GCA_038248575.1 Burkholderiales bacterium
CGACATCGGCCTGCCGCTCACCCTGCTCAAGTTAGAAGCCACTCACCGCGCAGCGATCGTCGAGATGGGAATGAATCATCCGGGCGAGATCGCCGCTCTGGCGCGCATTGCACGGCCGACGGTTGCCGTGGTGACCAACGCCCAGCGCGCACATCTGGCCGGAATGGGATCGCTCGAGAGTATCGCGGCCGAAAAAGGCAGCGTGTTTGCCGCGCTTGGCGAAGACGGTGTCGCCGTATACAGCCTCGACGATGCGTGGGCCGATCTGTGGCACGCGCAGAGCGCCGGCTGCCGCCGACTGAACTTTTCGTTTACCCGACCGGCCGATGTTCGTGGCGCTTATTCGACGCGCGGGCTCGACAACCGCCTGGATATTTCAGCTGCCGGGGAGGAGATTGAAATCGCGCTCGCCGTTCCCGGTGCGCACAACGCGCGCAACGCGCTGGCCGCGGCGACCGCGGCGATCGCTGCCGGGATTCCGCTGGCCGTGGTCGGCGCCGGCCTTGCCGCCTTTCGCGGCATCAAGGGGCGGCTGCAGCGGTGCAGCGCGGTGCACGGCGCGGTGCTGCTCGACGATACCTATAACGCCAATCCGGACTCGGTACGCGCCGGCATCGACGTGCTTGCCGCGACGATCGGCCGCAAGATCGTCGTGCTCGGCGACATGGGCGAGATCGGCGACATGAGCGGCCAGTTTCACGACGAAGTCGGCGGTTATGCCAAGAGCCAGGGCGTCGATCTGCTCTTAGCCTTGGGCGAGTGGAGCGCGCTTGCCGCGCACAACTTTGGCAGCGGCGGGCGGCACTTCGGCACGCTCAAGGAACTGCTCGACGTGCTGGTAGGCGAACTGACGCCGGAGACGACGGTTCTTGTCAAGGGTTCGCGCTACATGCAGATGGAGCGCGTCGTGCAGGCCATCACCGACGAGGCGCCGGACGGCGCCGGCGCGGCGCAAGGAGACCAATAATGCTGCTCATCCTTGCCCAATGGCTGGCGCAGGACGTGCGCGGTTTTAACGTCTTCAGCTATATCACTTTGCGCACGGTGCTCGCCGCGATGACAGCGCTGATCATCTCGTTTATCGCCGGGCCGCCGGTCATTCGCTGGCTGGCTGACAAGAAGGTCGGTCAGGCCGTGCGCCTCGACGGCCCGCAGACGCACCTCGTGAAATCGGGAACACCAACCATGGGCGGTGCGTTGATCCTGATCGCCATCGGCATCACGACGCTGCTCTGGGCCGATCTGTCCAACCGCTACGTCTGGGTCGTTCTCATCGTCACCCTCGGCTTTGGCGCCATCGGTTGGTATGACGACTGGCAGAAAGTCGTCCATCGCGACCCCAAGGGGCTCGCCAGCCGCTGGAAGTATTTCTGGCAATCGGTGATCGGTCTCGCGGTCGCCGTCTATCTCGCGGTGTCGGCCAGCGTTCCGGCGCAGACCGAACTGATCGTCCCCTTCTTCAAGACCGTGAGCTACCCGCTTGGCATTGTCGGCTTCATCATCCTGAGCTATCTCGTCGTCGTCGGCACGAGCAACGCGGTGAACCTCACCGACGGCCTCGACGGGCTGGCGATCATGCCGACGGTGATGATCGCCGGCGCGCTGGCGATCTTCTCCTACGTCGCCGGCAGCGCGGTGTTCTCGAAATACCTGCTGATGCCCTACATCCCGGGCGCCGGCGAACTCGCCGTTTTTCTCGGCGCGATGGTCGGCGCCGGGCTCGGTTTTCTCTGGTTCAACGCCTACCCGGCCGAAGTCTTCATGGGTGATGTCGGAGCGCTGGCGCTCGGCGGCGCGCTCGGCACGGTCGCCGTCATCGTCCGCCAGGAAATCGTCCTGGCCATCATGGGCGGCGTTTTCGTCGCCGAGACGCTGTCGGTCGCCGCGCAAGTCCTCTACTTCAAGTACACCGGCGGCAAGCGGATTTTCCGCATGGCGCCTTTGCACCATCACTACGAACTCGGCGGCTGGAAAGAGACGCAAGTCGTCGTCCGTTTCTGGATCATCACCATCATGCTGGTGCTGGTCGGCCTGTCCACGCTGAAACTGAGATGAATCCAACGGGCAAAAACGTCCTCGTCATCGGTCTCGGCGAGACCGGTCTGGCGATGGCCAAATGGCTGACGCGGCGAGGCGCGCGTGTCCGCGTTGCCGACAGTCGCGGGCAGCCGGCGAAAACCGATGCGCTGCACGCCATCGCCCCGCACGCGACGCTCTTTACCGGTCCCTTTGCCGCGCCGGCCTTTGCCGGAATTGAACTGATCGCCCTCTCGCCCGGCGTCCCGGTCGGCGAGCCGCTCGTTCAGGACGCGCTGGCG
>JBBRXI010000409.1:0-2284 GCA_038248575.1 Burkholderiales bacterium
ACTTAGTCCTTGAGCGCTGCCTGCGCTGCCGCGAGGCGGGCGATCGGCACGCGGAACGGCGAACAGCTGACGTAATTGAGGCCGACGCGGTGGAAGAACTCGATCGACGCCGGATCGCCGCCGTGCTCGCCGCAGACGCCGACCTTGAGTCCCGGGCGAACCGCCTGCCCTTTCTCGACCGCCATCTTGACGAGCTGGCCGACCCCCTCCTGGTCGATCGACTGGAAGGGATCGTGTTCGTACATGCCTTCCTTGAGGTAGTGCGGCAAGAATTTGCCGATATCGTCGCGCGAAAAGCCGAGCGTCATTTGCGTCAGGTCGTTGGTGCCAAACGAGAAGAACTCCGCCTGTTCGCCGATGGTGTCGGCCATCAGCGCGCCGCGCGGCGTTTCGATCATGGTGCCGACCATGAAGTCGATGCTCGCCTTGCGCTCGGCAAAAACGGCAGCCGCCGTAGCGCGGATGATCCTCGCCTGATCGTTGAATTCACGGACACTGCCGACCAGCGGCACCATGATTTCAACGTTGACATCATGACCCTGCGCCTTGGCGTAAAGCGCCGCCTCGATGATCGCGCGCGACTGCATTTCGGTGATTTCGGGGTAGCTGATGCCGAGGCGGCAACCGCGGTGGCCCATCATCGGATTCGATTCATGCAGGTCGTCGACGCGATGCTTGATGTCCTCGTACGAGACGCCCATTTCCTTGGCCATCATGCGCTGATTGGCTTCGTCGTGCGGCAGGAACTCGTGCAGCGGCGGGTCGAGCAGGCGGATGGTGACCGGCAGACCATCCATGGCGGCGAACAGGCCTTCGAAATCACCGCGCTGCATCGGCAACAGCTTGAAGAGCGCGGCGCGCCGACCGGCTTCGTCCTGCGCGAGGATCATTTCGCGCACCGACTTGATGCGGTCGCCCTCGAAGAACATGTGCTCGGTACGGCACAGGCCGATGCCGACGGCACCGAAGTTGCGCGCGACGCGAGCGTCGGTCGGCGAATCGGCGTTGGCGCGAATGGCAAGGCGCTTGTAGCGATCGGCGAGCTGCATCAACGTGCCGAAATCACCGGAAAGTTCGGCGTCCTGCGTCGGCACCTGGCCGGCATAAACGCGACCGGTGGTCCCGTCGAGCGACAACCAGTCCCCTTCGTTATAGACCTTGCCGCCGACCGTCATGGTGCGCGCTCTTGGATCGACGCGAACGGCGCCGGCGCCTGAGACGCAGCACTTGCCCATGCCGCGCGCGACGACGGCCGCGTGCGAGGTCATGCCGCCACGCGCGGTCAGGATGCCCTTGGCTACGGCCATGCCGCGCAAATCTTCGGGCGACGTTTCCTGGCGAACCAGGATGACGTCCTTGCCCTTGTTCACCCACTCCTCGGCTTCATCGGCGAAAAAGACGATCTGACCGGTCGCCGCGCCCGGCGAAGCGGGCAGGCCCTGGGCAATGACCACGGCCTTGGCGATCGCCTGGCCGTCGAATACCGGGTGCAGGAGTTCGTTGAGCCGATCAGGCGTGACGCGCATCAGCGCCGTCTTCTCGTCGATCAGGCCTTGCGCGAGCATTTCCATCGCAATACGCACCATCGCCGCGCCGGCGCGCTTGCCCGAACGCGTCTGCAGTAGCCACAGCTTGCCTTCCTGGATCGTAAATTCGATGTCCTGCATATCCTTGTAGTGATTCTCGAGCGTCGTCTGCGTGCTCAGTAACTGCTCGTACATCCGCGGCATCAGCTCCTCGAGCGACGGGAACTTGCTGCCCCGGTCCGCTTCACTGACCTGCGCCAGTTCGGCCCAGCGGCGCGAGCCTTCGAGCGTCACCTGTTGCGGGGTGCGGATGCCGGCGACGACGTCTTCGCCCTGCGCATTGATGAGAAACTCGCCGTTGAAGAGGTCCTCGCCCGAACCCGCATCGCGGGTGAACGCAACACCGGTACCGCTGTTGTCGCCGAGGTTGCCGAAAACCATCGCCTGAATGTTGACCGCCGTTCCCCAAGCATCGGGGATGTCGTTCATCTGGCGGTATAGTTTGGCGCGGTCGTTGTTCCAGCTCTGGAAGACGGCCATCACCGAACCCCACAGCTGCTCCCACGGATCGTCGGGAAATTCACGGCCGAGGCGCGAACGAATAACCGCTTTGAACTCGCGCACGAGTTCCTTGAGATCGTCGGCGGACAGGTCGGTATCGAGTTCGATGCCTTTCTTCTCCTTGGCCTCGTCGATGATCACTTCAAACGGGTCGTGGTCTTCCTTCGACTCGGGCTTGAGTCCCATGACGACGTCGC
>JBBRXI010000410.1:0-2267 GCA_038248575.1 Burkholderiales bacterium
ACCAGCAGCGCGACGGCGAAGAAAGCCGACAGATATTTGGCCGTCGCGTCGGAGACAGCAAAGAGAAAGAGCGCCGTCAGAAAAAACGCGGCGCCGCGAAGATTCTTGTTGGGCACGGGTAAGAGGCCGATCGCAGCGGGGAAGAAAACCGACAGGGAAAAACCGAGCCGCCATTATCCGCTTTCTGCGCCCGCCTCGCGAATCAGCGCACGGGTGAGCGGCCGGGAAAGCCCTCAATCGTGCTTGCCCGGTATTTCTCTGCGCGATCTCTGCGCCTCTGCGCCTCTGCGGTTGACTTTGTATCGGGCGCAGAAAGCGGATAATGGCGGCTCGGTTTTTCCCTGTCGGTTTTTCTTCCTTAGCTGCGATCGGCCTCTCCCCGTGCCCAACAAGAATCTTCGCGGCGCCGCGTTCTTTTTGACGGCGCTCTTTCTCTTTGCTGTCTCCGACGCGACGGCCAAATATCTGTCGGCTTTCTTCGCCGTCGCGCTGCTGGTCTGGGTGCGTTATCTCTCGCAATTTGTCTTCATGCTGGTCGCCGTCGCGCCAACCATGGGGCGCGCGATCGTCACCACCCGGCGGCCGTGGTTGATGATCTTTCGCGCGCTGACGCAGGTCGCGAGCACGGTCTTCGTCCTGCTCGCCTTTCGCAGCCTGCCGCTCGCCGAAACGACGGCGCTCGTTTTTATTTCGCCGATTCTCGTCGCGCTGCTCGCCGGCCCGCTGCTCGGCGAGAAGCTGCACCTGCGCAGCGCGCTGGCGACGCTCGCCGGTTTCGTCGGCGTCCTGCTCATCGTTCGCCCGGGCGGCGCGATGACCGGCGTCGGCGTCGTCTACGCGCTGGCGTCGGCGCTCAGTTACTCGCTCTATCAGATCCTGACGCGCAAGCTCGCCGCCAGCGAACCGCCGCTACGCCAGCTGTTCTACATCGCGCTCGTCGGCAGCGTGTGCGCCTCCTGCCTCGTGCCCCTGTTCTGGAGCGCAATTCTGCCGTCACCGACGCAGGCGCTGCTGCTGCTCTCGCTCGGCTTCTACGGCGGCGCCGGACACTTCCTGCTCATCCGCGCCTTTCACGAAACGCCCGCTTCTCGCCTGTCGCCGATGATGTATATGCAGTTGCTGTGGGCGATGTTGCTCGGCTGGGCGATCTTCGAGCAGCTACCCGATTTCGTATCGCTGGTTGGCATGCTGATCATCGGCGCTTCGGGCCTCGCCCTCGTGCTGCGCTGGCCGCGTGCCGCGCGGGCGGCATGATGCGCCAGGCGCTGCTCGTCTTCGGCGTGCTCATCGCCGCCAGCGCTGTGGCGGCGCCCGAGCGTTCGGTCGCGCCCGTTGAAATCGTCGCCGCCGAATTCGGCGTCTTCGACGCCAGCGATGCGCGCGCGACGAGCTTCGTCCCGACGCGCATCGTGCCGCATCAGGTCGGGCAGCGCTACGGGTGGATTATCGAGGTGCGCAGCCCGCGTCGCAGCTTGAGCGTGCGCGAAGAATACCTGCTGGCCGGCGCCGAAAGCGCCAAGCCGGACTCCGGTCCGCTCGGCGAAGTGCTCGATTTTTCCCAGCAGCGGCGCAATCAGGTCAGCCAGCGCCAACTGGTTCCGGTGGACGGCGCGATCTACGGCGAATGGGCGATCGGCCCCAACGAGCCAGCCGGGCGCCGTCATCTGCGGGTGGTCATTGAAGACCAGGTGGCGGTGAGTTTCGAGTACGAGGTGAAATAAAGCGCGCTGGCCGTCAGCAACTGGCATGGCGGCCACAGCGCGAGCCTGGTTTCGTGGTTCGTGGCCCGGGCGCAGCTTTGAGGCGGTCTAGCGCGGCGTGATCGGCGTGGTGACCGGGCCGTTTTTCTTGGCCTGTTTCGCGGCTTTCTTCTCTTTAGGCGTTTTCGCCGCCTGTTTCTTGCTTTCCTTGCTCGTTTCCTTGGCTTTGCCCATGGTCATCTCCTTGAAAAAAACAGCGGATGCAACGGTCGCTCAGTATAGACGACGCTAGGGGAATACGCATCTGTGGCCGGCGCCGCGCGACAAAACGGGGTGCTATTGGTTCGGCGAGATTATGTTTGAATTTGTCACCTCGGCGAAGGCGGCTGAAGGAAGCAATAGGCCCCGTTCTGGCTGACTGCTCGTGGCGCTCGTGGCTCACCTGGTATTGACGATTTCCTGCGCCAGCGCTTTCAATTCCGGCGTCGGCGAGAATTTGTCCCAGACCGGCTTCATGGCGCCGACAAATTCGGCTTTGTTGACGTCGTTGATGTATTGCGCGCCGGC
>JBBRXI010000411.1:0-2262 GCA_038248575.1 Burkholderiales bacterium
ACGCTCGACGACGCCAAGGGGCTCAAGGTGCGCGTTCCCGAGAACGACGTCTTCAAGGCGATGGCCGAGAGCTGGGGCGCCAAGCCGACGCCGATGAACTTCAACGAACTTTACCTGGCGCTCAAAACCGGCACTGTCGACGGACAGGAAAACCCGTTGCCGACGATCAAGTCGGGGAAATTCAACGAAGTGCAGAAATACCTGATTCTTACCGGCCACGTCATGACGCCGCGCCTCGTCGTCGTGAACGACGCCCTCTGGCAGAAGATCCCGGCCGCCGACCGCAAGATCGTCGAAGACGCGCTGGCCACGCACATGGCCTAGTCCAACGAGCAGATCAAGCAACAGGAAGTTTCGCTGCTCGGCGAGATGAAGGCCGCCGGCATGACGATCATCACGCCCGACGTCGAAGCCTTCCGCAAGGCGACGCTGGCCGCCGTTCCACCCAAGTTCGAAGCCAAGTGGGGCAAGGGCACCTTCGAAGCCATCGCCGAAATGAAGTAGGCCGCGCCGGTGGCCAGCGGTCGTATCTCGCGTGCGGCGCTGCTCGCGCTGCACGCGTCTGGCGTCGCCCTGTTCGTCTTGATGTGTCTGCTCGTTCTGGCCCAGGTCGTGGCGCGTAAATTTTTCGAACCGCTCGTCTGGAGTGAGGAACTGGCGCGCTATACCTTCATCTGGGTCTGTTTCATCGGCTGGGTGATCAGCAACCAGCGTAAATCGCACATCCGCATTTCGCTCGTCACCGACCGCTCCGGGCCGGCGCTCAAGATGGCGCTGGCAATTTTCGCCGACCTGGCCGTCATCGCCTTTGCCGTGCTTTTCGTCGTCAAGGGCGGGCGTCTCGTCGCCAACAACCTGACCGTCGAGGCGGTCACGCTGCCCTTCGATTTCTGGCTCGTCTATCTCATCGTTCCGCTCTCGGCACTGGCGACGATCGTCGTCGTTGCCTGCGACCTCGTCGCGCTCCTGCGCGGGCGCGCGCACGAAAAGGAAATCCTGCTGTGACCTCGGTCATGCTGATCATTCTCGCCGTGTGGTTTGTCGCGCTGTTTTCCGGCGCGCCGATCTACGTCATGATGGCGCTCGCCGGCGCGGCTTTCTGTTACGTCGCCGTAATCGACCTGATTGTCATTCCGCAGAAGTTCACCAAGGCTGCCGACAGCTTCCCGCTGCTCGCCGCGCCGATGTATATCCTGATGGGCAGCCTGATGAACTCGTCGGGCGTGACGATGCGCATCCTGCGCTTTGCGACGGTCTGCGTCGGCTGGTGGAAGGGCGGCCTGTGTCATGCCAACATCCTGGCCAGCGTGATTTTCGCCGGCATGAGCGGATCGGCGGTGGCCGACGCCGGCGGCATCGGCGCCATCGAGATCAAGGCGATGCGCGAAGCCGGCTACGACGGCGAGACGGCAGCGGCGATCACGGCGGCGTCGGCGACGATCGGGCCGATCATCCCGCCGTCCTTGCCGATGATCATTTACGGCGTCGCCGCCGAGACCTCAATTGGCAACCTTTTCCTCGGCGGTCTGATCCCCGGGCTGCTCATGGCGCTGGCGCTGATGGCCATGGTCCGCGCCATGTCGATTCGCCAGAACATGCCGAGCATGGCGGCGCCCAACACGCGCGAAGTCCTCGACGCGCTGGCCAGCGCGGCGCCGGCGCTGATGTGCCCGGTGGTGCTCTTCGGCGGCATGATGACCGGTTTCTTCACGCCAACCGAAGCGGCGGCGGTCGCCGCGTTCTACGCGCTCATCGTCGGGCTCGTCTATCGCGACATCCGCCTTGGCGATCTCGGTCGCGTATTGCTCGAAACGGTCGAGACGACCGGCGTTCTGATGGTGCTGGTGATGAGCGCCGCGCTGCTCGGCTACGCCTTGTCGATGTCGCGCCTGCCGCAGGAGTTCGGCGCCTGGCTGACCGGCACGCTCTCTTCCAAGCTCGTCTATCTCCTGATGGTCAACGTCATCCTGATCGTCGTCGGCTGCTTCATGGAAGCGATCTCGGCGATGCTGATACTGATCCCCATCCTCGTCCCGCCGGCGCTCGCGCTCGGCATCGACCCGACGCAATTCGGCGTCGTCGTCGTCTTGAACCTGATGATCGGAACGATCACGCCGCCGGTCGGCATCGTCCTCTTCATCACCGCGCGCGTCGCCGACCTGCCCTTCGACCGCGTCTGCAAAGCGACGCTGCCTTATTTGTGGCCGCTCGTCGGCGTGCTCGCGGCGATCACCACGCTTCCCGCGCTGACCACCTGGCTGC
>JBBRXI010000412.1:0-2257 GCA_038248575.1 Burkholderiales bacterium
CTCAATGACGCAGTTACTTTCAGCTACGGGGCTTTGGCTTACCCCGACACGGACTTCCACCGTGCTGTTTGCGCGCCTTCACGGGCGCACTAGGAGCGCAGATTTTCTGCGCGATTGGCGGAAGACGTTCAAGCGTCGCTTCGCCCAGCGCAGCTGGGCTCCTACAGCGAGCCCAGCCGGCCCTCGTAGGAGCGCAGATTTTCTGCGCGATTGGCGGTGAATGTGCGGGCGCCGTATCGCCCAGCGCAGCTGGGCTCCTACGAAAATCCTTTGGCGTGCCAGGAGCACGAAATTTCTATGCGATCGGCGTTGGCGAGGCTTTGGCATGAGCACCGACCTTGACCGGCTGGCCGCGTTCCTGCGCCAGCTGGCCCAGGCGCTGCACGTGAGCGGCATGCCGGCGCACGACCTCGAACGGAGCCTCAACGCGATCGGCCAGCGTGTCGGCGTACGCGTCGAATCTTTTGCTGTATTGACCATGCTGACGCTCAACATTGCCAGCGAGTCCGGCCAGCGCATCGAAATGCTGCGCCTGCGTTTTTACGACTACAACATGGCGCGGCTGATTGCGCTCGAGCGCTTGATGCGCACGCTCAAGGGCCTTGACGACGTGGCGCGCTGCAGCGACGAACTTTCGGCGATCATGGCCGCGCCGGCGCTATGGTCTGGGTGGTCCTTCGTCTTCCTCGGCTTTCTGCTCTCCGGCTCGGTCGCCGTGCTGCTCGGCGGCGGCTTGAGCGAGGTAGTCTGCGGCGGCCTACTCGGCATGCTCTTCGTCGGCGGCTATCTCGCACTCGCGCGCATACCGCGCTTGACACCGGCGACACCGGTCATTCTGTGTGCCGCCACAGCGTTTTGCGCGCAACTCCTCGCCCTTGTCTTTCCGCAGCAATCGCCCTTCATCAGCGCGCTGGCCGGCGTCGTCCTGATCCTTCCTGGTTTCACGCTGACGATCGCGATGTCCGAACTGGCGACGCAAAACCTGCTTTCGGGTACCGGCCGCCTGGCCGGCGTTTTCCTGCTCCTCTTCATGATGGGCGCGGGTCTCGTGATCGGCACGCAAGTCGGCCAGCACGTTTTTCCGGCGCATAGCAGCGGAACACTCGCCGACCTGCCGGCCTGGGTCGCCTGGCCGGCGATCGCCGCGCTCGGCGTGGCCATGCTCGGCGTGCTGCAAGCCCCGCTACGCGCGGTGCATGTCCTGGTCGGCGGCAGCCTGCTCGCCTGGGCAGTTTTTTCCTTGGTCAGCGCGCTGCTCGGCAGCGTCGTCGGCGCCTTTGCCGGCGCGCTGGCGATCGCCAGCGCCGGCCATTTCTATACTTACGTTTCCGGGCAGCCGGACATTCTCGTCAAGATTCCCGGACTGATCGCGCTCGTTCCGGGCAGTATGGGATTTCGCGGCGTGCATGCGCTCATGCTGCAGGACAACGTCGCCGGCGTGAGCCTGGTCACCACGATGATCCTGACCGGCGCCGTACTCGCCGTCGGCCTGCTGCTCGCCGACAGCATCGCGCCGCTTATTTTTGCGCGGCGGCATCGGCTTCCTTACTGATCCGGCGACAAGAAGTATGAACTGGCCGTTAGTCCGGCGAAAGCGAGCGAAGGAAGTGCAGAGCCCGGAATCCAGTGTGCGCAGAGGTTTCTCACCTGGACCCCGGCCTTCGCCGGGGTGACGAATCCGCCCATTCAAACATAATCTCGCCGAACCAATAGGAAGCGATACGAGGGATGAAGAACAACGATCCGGCGACCCAGCTTCGGCTTTGCCTGTTTTTGCTTTTCTGGTTAAGCGTCGGGCTCGTGACCGTGCTCGCGCTGATCCCGAGCACCGCCGTTCCGCAGGCTTTCCACTTCTGGGACAAGGCGCAGCACGGCCTGGCGTATGCCGGGCTGGCGATGTCCGGCTACCTGGCCTTCCCGCTCAAGCTCAAGCGCGTTTTCATCGGCTTGATCGCGCACGGCGCGCTGATCGAGATCATGCAAAGCGCTTTGACCACAACGCGCTTTGGCGACCCCCTCGACTGGCTTGCCGACGCGATCGGCGTCGTTTTCGGTCTCATGGTCTACGCCGCCCTGCGCTTCGCGAGGCAGCGACGCTGAGACGGTCGCGATTGTGGTTTTTTGCGCAAGGACGCGCGTTAGTCGCGTACAATCCCGCGCCAACCCGCCCGGAGAGACCATGACACAACCCCAACGCGACGCTTTTACGAGCACTTTCGGCGTCCTCGTCGCGACGCTCGGCTCGGCCGTCGGCCTC
>JBBRXI010000413.1:0-2253 GCA_038248575.1 Burkholderiales bacterium
GAGTACGTCGCGGCCGGTTTTCATCTGTCCGTCCACCTGCACGCGGACACGCCCGCGCAAACGGTTGAGGACCAGCGTCTGCTGCGTTTCGGCGAGCCCGAGTTCCCACGGCGAGCCGCAATGCTTGATCGACGACTGCGGGCTCGCGCCGGTGCCGCCGTCGTGACCGGAAATTACGAGGTGGTCGGCCTTGGCCTTGGTGACGCCGGCGGCAACCGTGCCGACGCCGACTTCGGAAACCAGCTTGACGCTGATCGCGGCGCGCGAGTTGGCGTTCTTGAGGTCGTGAATGAGCTGGGCGAGATCCTCGATCGAGTAGATGTCATGGTGCGGCGGTGGCGAAATAAGGCCGACGCCGGGAACCGAGTGGCGCAGATAGCCGATGTACTCGGAGACCTTCGGCCCCGGCAACTGGCCGCCTTCACCGGGCTTGGCGCCTTGTGCCATCTTGATCTGGATCTGGTCGGCATTCGTCAGGTATTCGATCGTCACGCCGAAACGGCCAGCGGCGACCTGCTTGATCCTGGAGCGCAGGCTGTCGCCTTCGAGGAGCTTGTAGTCGCGCTCGACACGGCTCTTGCCGATGATTTCGGAGACCATCTGGCCGGCTTTCACCGTCTGGAAACGCGCCGGATCCTCGCCGCCTTCGCCAGTGTTCGACTTGCCACCGATGCGGTTCATGGCGATCGCCAACGTGCTGTGCGCTTCGGTCGAAATTGAACCGAGCGACATCGCGCCGGTGGCAAAACGCTTGACGATTTCCTTGGCCGGCTCGACTTCATCGAGCGGCACAGAGGGCCCGGCCGGCCTGATTTCGAACAGGCCGCGCAGCGTCATGTGCCGTCGCGTCTGGTCGTTGATCAGCTTGGCGTATTCCTTGTAAGTCTCGTACTTGTTGGCACGCGTCGAATGCTGCAGCTTGGCGATCGCGTCGGGCGTCCACATGTGCTCCTCGCCGCGCACGCGGTAGGCGTACTCGCCACCGGCGTCGAGCATGTCGATGAGCAGCGGATCGTCGGAGAACGCCTGTTTATGCAGGCGGATGGCTTCTTCCATGACGGTGAAGACGTCGATCCCCTCGACCTGCGTCGAGGTGCCGGTGAAGTACTTGTCGACGAGCTTTTTCTGCAGACCGATCGCTTCAAAAATCTGCGCGCCGGTGTAGGACATGTAAGTCGAGATGCCCATCTTCGACATGACTTTCAGGAGGCCTTTGCCGACGCCCTTGACAAAGTGCTTGATGTGCTTCTCGCCGAGGTCATTGTCTCCGCCGGCAAGCTGCTGCAGCGTCTCGAGCGCGAGGTAGGGGTGCACGGCTTCGGCGCCGTAGCCGGCGAGAACGGCAAAGTGGTGCGTCTCGCGTGCCGAACCGGTTTCGACGACGAGGCCGACGCGCGTGCGCAGGCCGTGCGTCACGAGGTGCTGGTGCACGGCCGAGGTGGCGAGCAGCGCCGGAATCGCGACATTGTCGCGGGCGAGCTTGCGGTCGGAGACGATCAGGATGCTGGCGCCGCGATGCACGGCGTCTTCGGCCTCGGCACACAGCGAGGCGAGGCGCGCCTCGACGCCTTCATTTCCCCAGGCCAGCGGATAACAGATATCGAGTTCGGCTGACTGGAATTTGTCTTCGGTGTAAGCGTCGATATTGCGCAGCTTGGCCATGTCGGCAAACGAGAGCACCGGCTGCGTCACTTCGAGCCGGTACGGCGGGTTGATCTCGTTGATGCCGAGCAGATTCGGTTTCGGGCCGATGAACGAGACGAGCGACATGACGAGTTGCTCGCGGATCGGATCGATCGGCGGGTTGGTGACCTGCGCGAACAGTTGCCGGAAATAGTTGAAGAGCGGCTTGTTCCGGTTCGACAGAACAGCGAGCGGCGAGTCGTTGCCCATCGAACCAGTCGCTTCTTCGCCGGTCCTTGCCATCGGCTCGAGGATGAACTTGATGTCTTCCTGGCTGTAACCGAAAGCCTGCTGGCGATCGAGCAGCGACGCGGTGCTCTGCTGCGGCACAGCGTCGGCCGGGACCGGCAGGTTGTCGAGCTTGATGTTGATGCGCGCCACCCAGTCCTGGTAGGGCTTTTGCCGTGAAAGCGTTTCCTTGAGTTCGAGGTCGTCGATGATACGGCCTTGATCGAGGTCGATGAGGAACATCTTGCCGGGCTGCAGCCGCCACTTTCTCGTAATCTTTTCGTCAGGAATCGGCAGCACGCCCGATTCGGACGACATGACCACAAGGTCATCGCTGGTGAC
>JBBRXI010000414.1:0-2251 GCA_038248575.1 Burkholderiales bacterium
CGTCTTTGCTGACGCCTCGCTGCTTGAAGTGTGCTGAGCGCCGCCGGCGCACGGCTTTCCCAAACCAGACGAATGGAATAATATCCAGCAGTCGGGGATGCCCGCGGTGCGCTGGTAGTACCCACAGCGCATTGGCTACGAGAAGCGTTCCGACTTCCTGAACCGGCGGAGGACGACAAATGGACAAGATTTGGCTGCAGAGTTATCAGCCGGGCGTTCCGGCCGAGATCGACGCGAACGAGTTCGCATCGATCGGCGAAATGCTCGAGACGAGCATTAGCAAGTATAGCGAGCGCGTCGCCTACCTCTGCATGGGCGCGAAGATCACCTACCGTGAACTCGACACACTTTCGCGCGATTTTGCCGCCTATTTGCAGAACGACCTCAAGCTTGACAAGGGCTCGCGCGTCGCGATCATGCTGCCCAATGTTCTGCAGTACCCGGTCTGCATGCTCGGTGCCCTGCGCGCCGGTTACGTCGTGGTCAATTGCAACCCGCTCTACACGGCGCGCGAACTGCAGCACCAACTCGCCGATTCGGGCGCTGAAACGATCGTCATCCTGGAAAATTTCGCGCATACGCTGGCTCGCGTTCTCGGTCAGACCGCGGTGATGAATATCATCATTGGGCGCCTTGGCGACATGCTCGGTTTTCCCAAGGGCACGATCGTCAATTTCGTCGTCAAGCATGTCAAGAGAATGGTTCCGGCGTGGAAACTTCCGCGCCCCGTCGATTTTCCCAGCGCCCTCGCGAGCGGGGCGCGCAGCGGCTTCCGGCCGGTTGAGGTGGCCCCGGAAGACACCGCCTTCCTCCAATACACCGGCGGCACGACCGGGGTTTCCAAGGGCGCCGTCCTAAGCCACCGGAACATCGTCGCCAACGTTGCGCAAGCACACGCGTGGATCAAACCCGAAGTGACCGAGGCCGGCGAATTCGTCATCACCGCCTTGCCGCTCTATCATATCTTCGCGCTGACCGCGAACTGCTTCACCTTCCTGCGTATCGGCGCGGCCAATCTGCTGATTGTCAACCCGCGCGACCTCGCGGCCTTTGTCGGCGAGATGGCCAAATATCCGTTCACGGTGATCACCGGGGTCAATACGCTGTATAACGCGCTGCTCAACAACGAAGCCTTCCGCGCGCTCGATTTCAGTCATCTGAAGATTGCGCTCGGTGGCGGCATGGCGGTACAGAAAGCCGTTGCCGAGCGCTGGAAGAATCTGACCGGCGTGCCGCTGATCGAAGCGTACGGCCTTACCGAGACGTCACCAGCGGCGACGATCAATCCGTTCAATATTCCGGAATACAACGGCTCCATCGGTTTGCCGGTGTCATCGACCGAGGTCGTCATCCGCGACGATTACGGTGTCGATGTGCCGCTTGGCGAGCGCGGCGAACTGTGCATCCGCGGTCCGCAGGTGATGAAAGGCTACTACCAGCGGCCAGACGAAACGGCCAACGTGTTTACCCCCGACGGCTTCTTGCGTACCGGTGATGTCGCCGTCATGGATGAGAAAGGCTTCGTGCGCATCGTCGATCGCAAGAAGGACATGATTCTCGTCTCCGGGTTCAACGTCTATCCGAACGAAGTCGAGGACGTCGGCGCTTTGCATACCGGAGTGCTCGAGGTCGCCTCAATAGGCGTTCCCGACGAAAAATCCGGCGAGGCGGTGAAGATTTTCGTCGTCAAGAAGGATGCGTCGCTGACCGCCGCGCAATTGATCGCGCATTGCCGGCAGCATCTCTCCGGCTACAAGGTGCCGACGCACGTCGAGTTTCGTTCTGACCTGCCAAAGACCAACGTCGGCAAGATTTTGCGCCGCGAATTGCGCGACGCCGCAGTGGCCCCGGTGGGCACGGACTGAGCGCGGATGGTTGGCGTCGCCTGTTTGCCGGGCAGCGCCTTCAAGCCGTGCCCGGCGCAGCGTTCTTTCGGCGAGAACACAAGAACTCCACAGGCTTATGCACAGCTTTTGTGGACAATGGGCGGCGCCGGTCGGGCGCTCGTTCGACAGGATGTGAGCGGATGCGCCGGCCCGGCGCGCGAAGAGTCGGCCGGAGAGGTAGTGATATTTGCCATTAGAATAGCCGGCTCGAAAAGCTGAGAGCATGTTATGTGGAAATCGATTATTGCCATTTCTCTTGGTGCAGCGCTCGGCGCGCTGCTGCGTTGGCAACTCGGCTCGCGGCTCGATAATCTGTTCCCGACCTTGCCGGCGGGAACGCTCGCCGCGAACCTTCTCGGCGCGTA
>JBBRXI010000415.1:0-2224 GCA_038248575.1 Burkholderiales bacterium
GTTCGACACCTTCGACGAAGTCTCTGAGACGTTGCAATCCCTGCCAGAGGGTTTTTACGCCGGGTTCGCCGTCGCTCTTTCTGCCGAGGAAGCCGCCGAGCATGGCAATTTGCCGGATGACCTGGCGAATCGTCGGCGGCGTTTTCGGGAGCGTTTTCTTCGCCAGAATGTAAGCGCCTTTCCACTCCAATTCACTAAAGAGCAAAGCGGCCTCCAAATATGCGTTATGGGTTGTGTGTAAGGGCATGGCTTACACGTACATTCCCGCGTCTTACCGCTGGTCCTCTCTTTTTTCTTCCGGTTGTAGAAAGGTCTTTCCGCGGGATCGGCGGCCGGCAGTGCGCGATTAGCGGTCAATCCTGGGCGATAATCGCGCAGAAATCGCGTACCGGCGCTGAACTCGCGCCCGGCGAAGTCTATTATTTGCTCCGGTAAGCGGCCCTTGGCATATACGCTGCGCCGCAGGCAACGGTAGAATTTTCACTCGCCCATGAGCCGACAGAGGAGGCGCAAATGCTCGCAATCGCCCGACCGGTGTGGCTGCTGTGGCTTTGCGCGCGCCACGACGCGCTGTCAGCAACGCCCGGTCGTCGGCGTTTGACGCGGCCTGCCGGGCACACCGCGCCGAGCCGACGAAAGCCATCAGCGTACACGGGTCCGAGTACCTGGCGCGTCTGCGCGATATTTCGCGCGACGACTATCGACCCCATTTACCGCGCGCGGGCAGCGCCAGCGCGCCTGATCTGCAAGGCTGCGCCAGGCTGACGCCTGACACGCTGCCGTGTTCGAACCCATTTTTTACGAGGATACGATATGAGCCGACAGAACAACATGCAGGAACGCTACGCCGAACTTAAGCTCAACCCCGAGCAGATCGGCGAAGTCGAGGAAGCGTTTGCGCGTGCCGACAAGGCGCAGCTCGACTTCGAGAAGTGGGACCAGGCAGCGATCGACCGCACGATCCAGTCGGTGGCGCAGATCGTCGCCAACTCGAAGACCTTCCACGAACTCGTTGAACTCGGCATCTCGGAGAGCAACTTCGGCGACCCGATCAGCCGCGAAGCCAAGCGCTTCAAGATCCGCGGCATCCTGCGCGACTGCCTGCGCCAGAAATCGGTCGGCATCGTCGAGGAAATCCCCGAGAAGCGCATCGTCAAGTACGCCAAACCCGTCGGCGTTATCGGCTGCGTCATTCCGGCGACCAACCCCGACCTGACGCCCGCCGGCAACGCCATCTACGCGATCAAGGCAAGAAACGCGATCATCTTCTCGCCGCACCCGCGTACGCTCAAAACCAGCCGCAAGACGATCGAACTGATGCGCGAAGGCTTAAAACGCGTCGGCGCGCCCGAGGACCTGGTGCAGATCCTCGGCTACAAGGCGAAGATCAACAAGGGCATTTCCGAAGCGCTGATGACCAAGGTCGACCTGATCATCGCCACCGGCGGACAGGGCGTCGTGCGCCGCGCCTATATGTCGGGAACGCCGGCCTTTGCCGTCGGCGCCGGCAACGCGACGATGATCTGGGACGAAACCGCGGCGCAGGACCTCAACAAGGCGGCGTTCAACACCATGCGTTCGAAGACCTCGGACTTCGGTTCGGGCTGTTCGGCCGACGGCAATATCGTCATCCAGGACGGCATCTGGGACGCCGCGCTGAAAGAACTCGTCGCCGTCGGCGGCTACATGCTCTCGCCCGCCGAGCAGGACGCCGTGCGCAAGGTCATGTGGGACGACGCGTGCCACCGCCTGCCCGATACCGTTGCGCTCTCGCCGCAGGCGATGGCCAAAGCCGCCGGTTTCGAAATCTCCGAGGACCGCAAATTCCTCATCGCTGCGCACGGCACCGGCGTCTTCAACTCGACGCTCGAGGGCATCTGGTGCCAGGAGAAGCTGACCACGCTGCTCGCCGTGCACAAATACACCGGCGAATTCCAGAACGCCATCGACACCATCATGGCCATCCACGCCGTCGGCGGCATTGGCCACTCGGTCGGCATCTTCTCATTCGACGAGGACCATATCCATCGCCTGGCGATGGTCGCCCGCGTCGGCCGCATCATGGTCCGCCAGGCGCAGTCGAAGGCCAACGCCGGCAGCGTCAATAACGGCATGCCAATGACCTCGTCGATCGGCTGCGGCACCTGGGCCGGCAACGCCACCTCGGAGAATATCCATCTGCACCATTACATGAACATCACCTGGGTCTCGAAGGAATTCGACA
>JBBRXI010000416.1:0-2221 GCA_038248575.1 Burkholderiales bacterium
ATTGCGCGTCGCCGGGAAAATCGGTTCGTCGCTGCAGGCCGAAGTCGTCATCCACGCCGCCGGCGAGAAATACGACTTGCTTGCCTCGCTCGGCGACGACCTGCGCTTCGTCCTGATCAGCTCGAAAGCTTCCGTCGTGCGCAGCGGCGAAGAGAAGCTGGTGTGCACGGCGCTCGCCGGCGCCAAGTGCGAACGCTGCTGGCACGTGCGCGACGACGTCGGCGCCGACCCCGGGCACCCGGAAATCTGCGCTCGCTGCGTCGCCAACCTGTACGGCGAAGGGGAACCCCGTGCCCGCGCGTAACATCAGATCCTGGCTGTGGTTCGCCGCAGCAATTGTCGTCGCCGATCAGGTCAGCAAGTGGATCGTCCTCGGCTCTTTGCACCCGGGTGAGTCGATCCGCGTCACGCCTTTTTTCAACTGGGTGCTGACCTTCAACGCCGGCGCCGCGTTCAGCTTCCTGGCCGACGCCGGCGGCTGGCAACGCTGGTTTTTTACCGTTCTCGCGCTCGGCGTCTCGGCGTGGATCGTCACGCTGCTGCGCCGCCATTCCGGCGAGTTCCGGCTTTCGCTGGCGCTGACGCTGGTCCTCGGCGGCGCGCTCGGCAACGTCATCGACCGCATCCGCTTTGGCGCCGTCGTCGACTTCATCCAGTGGCACGCCGCCGGCTTCTACTGGCCGGCGTTCAATATCGCCGACTCGGCGATCACCGTCGGCGCGATCCTGCTCGTTTACGATCAGTTCGCCAACCCGGCGAGCGAAACCGGAGCGCGCTAGCGCGGTCCAACCGGGCCCGAAGAACGGCTTTCTACAGCTCAGACAAGGTCGTGCATGCACATCACACTCGCCAACCCGCGCGGTTTTTGCGCCGGCGTCGAACGCGCAATCACCATCGTCGAGCGCGCGATTGAAAAATTCGGCGCGCCGATTTACGTGCGCCATGAAGTCGTGCACAACCAGTTCGTCTGCGACGACCTGCGCCAGAAAGGCGCGATCTTCATCGACGATCTGGCGCAAGTGCCGGCCGGCAGCACCGTGGTTTTCAGCGCCCACGGCGTCTCGCAGGCCGTGCGCGAGGAAGCCGCGACGCGCGGCCTCAAGGTCTTCGACGCCACCTGCCCGCTGGTCACCAAGGTGCACGTCGAAGTCGCCAAGATGCGCAACGACGGCCGCGAGATCGTCATGATCGGCCACCGCGGCCACCCCGAAGTCGAAGGGACGATGGGTCAGAGCCCGCAGGGCATGTTCCTCGTCGAGACGGTCGACGACGTCCAGCGCCTGCAGGTCGGCGACCCCGCGCGGCTCGCCTACGTGACGCAGACGACCTTGTCGGTTGACGACGCCGAGCGAGTGGTCAGCGCCTTGCGCGAGCGCTTTCCCACGATCGTCGGGCCGAAAAAGGACGACATCTGCTACGCCACGCAAAACCGCCAGGACGCGGTCAAGGCGCTCGCCGCGCACAGCCAAGTCGTCTTTGTCGTCGGCAGCCGTTCGAGTTCCAACTCGAACCGCCTGCGTGAAGTCGCCGAATTGCTCGGCGCCAAGGCCTATCTCATCGACAGCGCCGATGAGATCGACCCCGCTTCACTGGCCGGGGCGCTCCGCATTGGCGTCACCGCCGGCGCGTCGGCGCCCGAAGTGCTGGTGCAGAACGTCGTGCAGCGGCTCACCGGGGGGCGTCCCGAAGACGCGCGCCAGTTACCGGGCGTCGAAGAAAACGTCACCTTCGCGCTGCCGCGCGAGTTGCAGCGCTGAAAAAACCGCTTGCTGAAAAGCAAGCCTGAACGAGGTTAGTTGAACTCAAGCGCGGTGACCAGTTGCTCGGTAATTACGCCGTTGCGGTCCGTATAGCGCAGTTTGGCCGGCAAATAGTGCAAATCCGGTATCAACCATAGTTCGATCACTTCGGGACTATCGGTTGTAGACAAAACGAGTTTGATCGTGCGCACGCCTCCCAATGAAGGGATCGTAAAGGATTCCGCGCCGGCCAGACGGTAACGATAAAGCCGATGCATCACGCCATCGGTCAGCCACAATTGGCCTCCGCTCAGCGACGGCGGTTGCTGCATGAACTGATAGAGCAGACTCTGACGATCGAGGATGCCGTCAGGGATGCGGCCGCTGCGCGTCTTGGTGGGAAGCACGGAAGGGTTTTCAGAGGCCCCTTTGGACGCCATCAGTCGCTCGGGTACCGCCCCGTGCATCTGGAACAGCGATGG
>JBBRXI010000417.1:0-2218 GCA_038248575.1 Burkholderiales bacterium
CCGCGCCGAGATCGTGCAAACGCCGCAAACCGGGTACGTCGGGGATCGTTTCGATGTCAAAAACGAGGACTGGGTTCATAGCATAAGACCATGTGGAAAGTCGAAAATATACCGCCGAGGCGCAGAGATGCTGCGAAGCGAATCCCCTTGGGGGACGCAGAGGAAACGCAGAGCAAGCACTAAAAACGTCTTTCTCTGCGAAACCTCTGCGCCGTGCCTCTGCGGCAGGTTGCGCATTTTATGCTGCGCTCAACCGGGGAAAACGCCCGTCGACAGATAGCGGTCGCCGCGGTCGCAGACGATCGTCACGATCGTCGCCTTCTCGACTTCGCGCGCGATGCGCAGCGCGACGGTGAGCGCGCCGCCCGACGAGATACCGGCGAAGATCCCTTCTTCGCGCGCCAGGCGGCGGGTCATTTCCTCGGCCTCGATCTGCGCCACTGATTCGACGCGGTCGACGCGCGAACGGTCGAAAATTTTCGGCAAATACGCTTCGGGCCAGGTGCGGATGCCCGGAATCTGCGCGCCCGGCGCGGGCTGGCAACCGACGATGCAGACGTCCGGATTCTGCTCCTTGAGGTAGCGCGAGACGCCCATGATGGTCCCCGTCGTCCCCATGCTGCAGATGAAGTGCGTGATGCGCCCGGCGCTCTCGCGCCAGATTTCGGGGCCGGTTTCTTCGTAGTGCGCCAGCGGGTTATCGGGGTTGGCGAACTGGTCGAGGACGACGCCGCGCCCCTCGTCGCGCATCTTCTCGGCGACATCGCGCGCCGTTTCCATGCCGCCGTCTTTTGGCGTCAACACGAGTTCAGCGCCAAAGGCGCGCATCGTCTGCCGGCGCTCGATGCTCTGGTTCTCGGGCATGACGAGGAGCATCCGGTAACCGCGCATCGCCGCAGCCATCGCCAGCGCGATGCCGGTATTTCCCGACGTCGCTTCGATCAGCGTGTCGCCGGGCTTGATGTCACCGCGCGCCTCGGCGCGGCGGATCATCGACAGCGCCGGCCTGTCCTTGACCGAACCGGCCGGGTTGTTACCTTCGAGCTTGGCCAGGATGACGTTGCCGGCCGCCTCGACTTCTGCTCCGGGCAAACGTTTCAGGCGCACCAGCGGCGTCCCGCCGACGTAGTCCTCGAGTGTTTTATACATGACGGCTCAGCCACTCTACGTACTCGCCAACGCCCTCCTCGACGCTGGCGAACGGCGCGTCGTAGCCGGCCCGACGCAGCTGGCCGAGGTCGGCCTGCGTGAAGCTCTGGTATTTTCCTCTGAGCTCCTCGGGGAAGGGGATGTACTCGATCAGCCCATGCCGCAGCAGTTCGGCCTGCGCCAGCGCCGGCTCGCCGGCGAGCGCCCGGCAACTGTTCACATTGGCCGCGGCGAGCTCGTTGAAGCTCTGCGCGCGACCGGTTCCGAGGTTGTACACCCCCGAACGGCCTGGGTGGTCGAGGAAGTAGAGATTGACCTTGGCGACGTCGCCGACATAGACGAAATCCCGCTTCTGCTCGCCGTCGGCGTAGCCGTCGCAGCCGGCAAAAAGCTTGACCTTGCCCGACTCGCGATACTGCCGATAGTGATGAAAGGCGACCGAAGCCATGCGCCCCTTGTGCGACTCGCGCGGACCGTAGACGTTGAAATAGCGGAAACCGACGACCTGCGAATGTCGGGTACTCGCCGTGGCAAGACGCTGGCGGACGACCTGATCGAAGAGAAATTTGGAGTAGCCGTAGACGTTGAGCGGCGCCTCGAACGCGCGCTCCTCGCGAAACTCGCTGCTGCCGCCGTAAGTCGCTGCGCTCGAGGCGTAGAGGAACTGCACCTCGTGCCCCAGGCACCAGTCGAGCATCGCCAGCGAATAGCGGTAGTTGTTCTCCATCATGTAGCGGCCGTCGTTCTCCATCGTGTCCGAACACGCGCCCTCATGGAATACGGCATCGACCGCGCCGTTGAGCTGCCCGCCCTGGAGCCGCTCGACGAACTCGGTCTTGTCCATGTAATCGGCGATCTCGCAATCGACGAGGTTCTTGAACTTGTCGGCGCGCGTCAGGTTATCGACGGCGATAATCTTGGTGACGCCGCGCTCGTTGAGCGCACGGACAAGGTTGGAACCGATAAATCCGGCGGCGCCGGTGACAATGGTGTACATGAATATTCTCTCCTGGCTGATTTCAGTGAAAGCTAATGCGCCACTAGCGCGCGTTACGCCGCAGCTAAAACG
>JBBRXI010000418.1:0-2210 GCA_038248575.1 Burkholderiales bacterium
GGCGCGCACAACAACTACGTCGCTTTGCGCAAATACTTTGAATGCAAAAGGGAATGACGCCGTTACGTCATTCCCCGCGTACGGTCCGGCTTTGCGGTTCGTCGAGCTAATTGTCATGCCGTCGCTCCTGAGTGATTAGCCAAAGGCTAAACGCCAAGAACGCCAGCAAGTGCACCCCGTTACCGCTTATTTTGGAAACCAAAGACCGGCGCCAGCGGGTTGCTTGTTTCGCCGTCGGCGATCGCCTTGACCCCCGTTATCGTGCGGTTGATCTGCGCACTCGGCAGGCCAAGCAAAGTGCCGCCGACGTTGACCAGTGCTTTGCGCAGCGCGTCGTCGATCTCGCCTTGTTCGATCTGTTTTGCGGCCTTGCCCGCGTCGGTGATCAGGCGCAGCCCGGCCGGCCCGCTGTAGTCCCTGCCGAATTCGCTGATGCCGGCGACGGTCTTCGCCGCTTCCGAGAATTCCCGCATGACGACCATTTGACCCATCAGGAAGTCGAGCTGGTTTGCCGCCAGCTTCTTGGACAATGCTACAAGATCATCCTCGTCGCCTGAGTCGCCGGCCATCAACGCATTTTTTAGGAAGTAGCCGAGGATTGGCGGGAGCACGTAGAGCATCAGATAGTCGCTCGCCAGCTTGGCTTTTTTCGCCGGCGTGTCGGCCGTCATGGTTTGCGCTACGCCTAGATTAAACGACGTATTCATGAACGAATAGAACACCGTGAAGAGCTTTTGAGCTGGCCCGCCGCGCTCAATTGCAGACAGGTCTTTGAGCTGCCCACCGCCCTGCGAGTCGATTACCGCTTGATCAGCCAGGGCGATCGCGCGCGCGTCTTCGTTGCCTTCGGCGATCGCTTTCTCATAAGCCCCGTGCCACGTCGGCACGTCGGCCATTCTCTGAAATTGCATCATCAACCAAAAGGCGTATTGCCCCATTATTTCCTTGCCGGCTGGCTGGCCCTGAACCCGGTTGCGCAACTCGTTGAGTTCGCGTAATCGAGTGCGCGCACGGTTTTCCATGAACGACGACATTTCATTCGCCTCGCGCGCCGCTGCCGCCGGGTTGGCGATAGTCTTGGCGATGCCGCGGCCGATCCACGGCAGCCCGACACGAACAATCGATTGCGTGATGCCGAGCGGCTGCTGGAAGGCCGTCCAGACGTTAAAGCCCAGGCCGCTGATGCTGACGCCCTGGCGCAAGTATGAAAGCGATTGGTCGAGCGCGGCGTCAGTCCCCTTGCCCCCCTCGGCAATGTCGGCCGCCCAGGTCTTAAATTGTGCTTTGACTTCCGGCCCGTAGATATTGCGGATCGCGCCGTCGAGCGTCTTTGAGCGCAGCAGGCGATTAGTGTCGATCAGCCATTCGTGCCAGGCGAGATCGTGAATTACGTCATTGACGCCCGAGTAAAGCCCCGAGAGAGTATAGAGCAGCGGCCGGCCATTGACTTCTTTAACGCGCGACTTGGTGAAGCTGCGCCGCGTCGTGGCCGTGGTATAGGCGCCTTGCAGTTGGCGCTTGGCGCCTTCCGCATCGGCGTGCTCCTCGGCGCGCTGGCTGGCCGCCGGGTCGTACTTGATCGGGTAATACCCGCCGCGCAGGCCGAGCGCTTCCGTAACAGCAGATCCGGCCGTAACCCATTCCGGTTCTTTGCCGTAGATCCGCTTGTGTTTGGCGCCGATCTCTGGCCGGTAGGTTTCGAAGTGATCCCATACCGCTTGCACCGCGGCTTTTTCCTGCTCGGTCAAGGATTGCAGCACCGGCATGATCCGCGCCGCGGTCCAGCCTTCGCCGCCGAGCAGGCGTTGCAAGTTGCCCTCGTTGCCAACATTGAGCGCCAGCGCGATGCGCGCCTCGCGGTTCAGGCTCTTGTTGATCGACGGGAAGAACTGGCCTTTGCCGCCCATCTTGCCGAGCGCGAAAACCGGCGCCATGATCTTCGAAAGCGCTTCGGTGGCCTTTCCGCGTTGGTCTGTCTCATAATCGCCGCGCTCGTTGGCGACGCGCACAAAGTATTCCCACATTGGCCCGCCGTCCTTGCCGCCATCCATAACGCGCGCCCAAGTCGCCGCTTTGATGTGCGAGGCCCAAAAGCGTTTTAGCCCTTGCACCGTGCGGCCCATGTTGGTCGTGGGCGTGCGGGTATCGGCCTGGCGATCTTGGCTGTTCTCGACGATGCTTTCAACGATCGAGTCGCGCACGGCTTCATA
>JBBRXI010000419.1:0-2205 GCA_038248575.1 Burkholderiales bacterium
CGCTCGAGCAGTTGCCGTGGGTGCGGCACGCCGAAGTGGGCCCGCCCAGGGCGGCGCGCCACGAGGTGAGGCTCGAGGCGCCCCGGCCGGGCGCCGTCTGGGGGCCGGCCCCCCGGCCGCTCGTCAATTCCTACGGCGAGATCTTTGCCGGCGTGATGCGCTCGCCGGGAACGCAGAACCTGCCGCTTCTGCTCGGTCCGCCGGGCGTCGCATCCGAGGTGCTGAGCAATTACCAGCAGGCCGAAGAACTGCTCAGGCCGCTCGGCCGCGTGCCGCGTGCGCTCAACGTTTCGCCGCGCTTGGCCGTGCAGTTGCGGCTGGACGACGGAATGATCGTCGAACTCGGGCGCCAGCAGGCCAAAGGCGCGGTGCGCCAGCGCCTCGAGCGCTTCATCGAGTACTACCCGAGCGTGCTCGCGGCCAGCGCACAGCGCGGCGCGAAGCCGTCTGCACCCGGCACGTCAGCAGCACCAATCGGCTCTGCACTTCCTGCGGTCGGCTCTGCACTTCCTGCGGTCGGCTCTGCACTTCCTGCGGTCGTCGTCGATATGCGCTATCCGAATGGCTTTGCGTTGCGTGTTGCCGCGAATTTGACCGCTGCGGCAACTGAGAGGAAACCATGAGCAGGGACAGCAAAGAAATTATCGTCGGGCTCGACATCGGAACGACCAAGGTCGTCGCCCTGGTCGCCGAAGTGAGCCCGGAAGGGCGGCTCAACATCATCGGCATGGGCTCGCAGGATTCGCGCGGCCTCAAGAAAGGCGTCGTCGTCAATATCGAAGAGACGGTGGCGACGATTTCGCGCGTTCTCCAGGAAGTCGAGCTGATGGCCGACTGCAAGGTGAAAGACGTCTATACCGGAATCGCCGGCAGCCACATCAAGAGCTTCAACTCGAACGGCATGGTCGCCATCAAGGACAAGGAAGTGACGCCGATGGACGTCGAGCGCGTCATCGAAACGGCGCGCGCGATGCCGATCCCGGCCGACCAGGAAATCCTGCACATCCTGACGCAGGAATTCATCATCGACGACCAGGATGGGATTCGTGAGCCGATCGGAATGAGCGGCTTTCGCCTCGAGGTCAAGGTGCATATCGTCACCGGCGCCGTCTCGGCGGCGCAGAACATCGTCAAATGCGTGCGCCGTTGCGGCCTCGAAGTGAACGACCTCGTCCTGCAGCCGCTGGCCTCGAGCTACGCGGTTCTCTCCGAAGACGAGAAGGATCTGGGCATCTGTCTGATCGACATCGGCGGCGGCACCACCGACCTCGCGATCTGGACGCAGGGCGCGATCCGCCATACGTCGGTGATCCCGATCGCCGGCGACCAGATCACCAATGACATCGCCATGGCGCTGCGCACACCGACGCGCGAGGCCGAGGACATCAAGCGCAAGTTCGGCTGCGCGCTGTCCGACCTCGCCGACCCCGAGGACGTCCTCGACGTCGCCGGCGTTGACGACCGGCCGTCGCGCAAACTGTCGCGCCGCGCGCTCGCCGACGTCATTCAGCCGCGCGTCGAGGAACTCTTCGAACTGATCCAGGCCGAGTTACGTCGCTCGGGCTTCGAGGAAGTGCTCTCCTCAGGAATCGTGCTCACCGGCGGTTCGTCGGTGATGCCCGGAATGATCGAACTCGGCGAGGAAGTCTTCCACATGCCGGTGCGCCTGGGCATTCCCAAATACTACGGGGCGCTCGCCGACGTCGTGCAGGCGCCGCGCTTTGCCACCGCCTG
The DNA here is from genome assembly GCA_038248575.1 of Burkholderiales bacterium. Lineage (GTDB taxonomy): Bacteria > Pseudomonadota > Gammaproteobacteria > Burkholderiales > Rhodocyclaceae > Propionivibrio. The sequence continues at coordinate 1,735 of JBBRXI010000419.1, forward strand.
CGGCCTGCTGCTCGAAGCGCAGACGCAGAGACGACGCGGACTCAAGGTGCGCGAAACACGCGATGTGAAACAAATCTTCGGCCGGATGAAGTCCTGGCTCGAGAAGAATTTTTAGCTTTTAGGGTTTTTATCTTTTTAACGGTTTTTAGCGGAGGAGAAGGCCATGTTTGAAATCATCGAGAAAGAAGAAGCAAACAGCGACTGGGGCACGGTGATCAAGGTCATCGGCGTCGGTGGTGCCGGCGGAAACGCCGTCGATCACATGATCAGCGAAGGCGTGATGGGCGTCGAGTTCGTCGCCGCTAACACCGACGCTCAGGCACTCAAGCGCTCGGTCGCGCACAAGATGGTTCGTCTCGGCAAGACCGGGCTCGGCGCCGGCGCCACGCCCGAAGCCGGGCGCAACGCCGCCGTCGAACAGCGCGAGCAGATCGCCGAGTCGCTCAAGGGCGCGCACATGGTCTTCATCAC
>JBBRXI010000420.1:0-2200 GCA_038248575.1 Burkholderiales bacterium
CGAATTCGTTCCACCCGAGTTCGACGTCATGCGTATCCAGCAGTGGGCTGTGCGCGCCGAGTATTACAAAGACGATTTTCACGCCGAACTGCTGTGGATTCCGGTCGCCTCGTACGATAATGTCGGCAAGCGTTAACCGGACTGTTTGGCTCATGCTCCCGCGAGTGACGTGAAATTTCGAACGGAACTGGCGACTCGCCGTCGGAGCGGACGTATTTAAAGGGCCGCCACTCGGCCTCTTTGGCCAGTACAATAATCTCGATCGCGCCTACTCTGAAGTGCTAGAGCTTTTGATCGGCGACCTGCGCCGCGGGTGTCGCTCCACCCGGCTGGTGAAAGGGTTTGGCATCGTCCGAGGCGCTTTTCGTCGACTGTTCTGCAAGCTTTCGCGCCGCGTCCCGGCTGACATTTTCCGGTCCGTGCGCAAAGCGCGACTCAAGGAAGCGCGTCGCGTTATCGAGGTCGCTGTAGACCACTCCGCCGCATAGCGCGGACACGAACTTGCGCCAGGCAAGGTCGGGCTGATCGATCTGGAAGCCGTAAAGTCCACGGGTCTCACTGCGGTTTTCGCGCACGATGTAGACGCTGAGTTGCGAGACGTCGGCGTGCCCCAGCGTAATGATCGCCTCACACCGCGTATTGACGGGTAGCGGCTTGTGCGCGACGGCTTGAAAACCGAGAAGCGACACTTCAATCACGCGGATCGCTATCTTTTCAGCGGGTCCTGTGGCCGGTGGGCAGACAATCTGTCCGGGGCACTTGACCGAGAAGCGCAGGTGGCTGCGCACCTGGCTGTGCTCGCGTTCGCCAGTACCACTGTCCGGGCCATCCTTGGCGAAGGGTATCGGCAGGACAGCGCGATACGCCGGCAAGTCGTAGATTGAATAGAGCAAGGCCTTCTTGCGCTCGGTGAGTTTCTGGAAGCCGTGTGTGCGCACGTTGAAGAAATGATCGAGCAGCGCCGGCGTCAATACAGGGTCGTTGGTCGTAAAAAAACGCCGATTCGGAAACTGGATGTTCGGCAAGCGGACGTCAACGAAGTAGGCGTGAAGGTTGCGCCGTGCCGGCTTCGAAGCATAGTGCTTGCGGAACATCGCGGGCGCTTCCTTGAGATCGAGCGTTGCGCCGATAGCCGGAGCGCCGTTGACGAAGTCGTAGTGCTCGACGATGGTGGCCGGCAAGCGCCGGAACAGGAGCAGCGACTCGTACATCTCGATGTGCTTGGGATTGACCGCAATCACGAGATGCCGCGTATCAAAGAAGGTCGTGCAGTACTCATACATGAACTTCATCATCGGAAACAGGATGCTGCCGCTCGTTCTGCGAAAGTCAGGGTGTACGGCGAGCGCCGAGACTTCGGCAATATAGCCTTCCTGCTCGCGTACTGAAGTTAGATCGAAGACGCGTTGCATCGGAAAACCGAGGGCACTCTCGCGGATCAGCGAAAGCGTCCCGACGACCTTGTCATCGTACTTCGCGCAGAGCGTCGTCGTCGTCGGCAAGGCGTGATAGATGGTGACACGCAGGCCGGATGGGTCGGGCTTCATGAAGCCGCTATCGACGTAAGCGTCGTGCAGCAGTGAGAAGCAGGCCTCGAGTTCTTCTTGCGTTTCGGCGATTTTGAGCACCAGCCGACTGCTCGGCGCCGGATTGCAATCGGCGAACGAGCGAAACACCTTGAAGCGCTGTTCCCGGGGTAACCATGAAACGAGTTTACGGGCCCATTCGCGTACCAGTTTTCGAGTGCGCAGACGAATACGCTTCAACATGGCGGTCTCCCCAGCGAAATTATAGTTCGGATCATACTCGTAAAAATGCGCCGGGTATCAGCGATTACCGGCGCGCCGTGGCTTTCCGGGCTTGGCCAGCGCAGCGCACGCGTCTGCAAATCCGGCCGGGTTCGCCGCGCCGGGCAAGGCGGCTTACCCGCCGTCCGCCGATTAAATCTTTTGGCACAATATGCTGACATGATGAGTGACGGCGCGCAAGACGATATCGGCCTTCCCGGGGTGGCGCCTAAATTGAAGCTCGGACGCGGGGGGAGTGAGGATGGCCCTTGGGGTAGTCAATTCGACGCCTACCGGCTGCGCTACTCGCGCACCTGGCGCCCCAGGGGCTACCGCAATCCCTTGCCGGCGCTGATGCGGTTCCTGGTGCGCCGACAACTCGGCTGATAGCGGGCTCGCTCCTTCGGCGCGCG
>JBBRXI010000421.1:0-2196 GCA_038248575.1 Burkholderiales bacterium
AGCCCGCCCTTGATGGCGTTGAACACCGCTTCCGGATTGACGCCGGCTTTGGTCGCCAGGACGAAGGCTTCGGATACCGCCGCGATGTTGAGTGCGACGATGATCTGGTTGGCCAGCTTGGTGACGTTGCCGGCGCCGATGTCGCCAACGCGAACCACCGACGAGCCCATTTTCTCGAGGATCGGACGCGCCGTCGCGAAGGCTTTTTCGTCGCCACCGACCATGATCGCCAGCGTGCCTTCGATGGCCTTCGGCTCGCCGCCCGAGACCGGCGCGTCGATCATGACGATGCCCTTCTCCTTGACGGCGGCGCAGATTTCCTGCACCGCGCCCGGCGCGATCGAGCTCATGTCGACGAGGATCGTTCCCGGCTTGGCGCCGTCAATAACGCCGTCCTTGCCGAGCACCGCTTCTTTGACGTTCGGCGAGTTGGGGAGCATGGTGATGATCAGATCGCTTTGCGCCGCGACGTCCTTGTTCGACGTCCCGGCCTTGGCGCCGAGTGCGACGAGGTCGTCAAACTTGGCGAACTTGTCGTACACCGTCAGCGCGTAGCCGGCCTTGAGCAGGTTCTTGGCCATGGGACGGCCCATGATGCCGATTCCGATAAATCCGATATTCATTGTCTTCTCCTTATTTATTGAGTGCTTTTTTGGCGGCTTTGGCGATGTCTTTTTCGGTCAGTCCAAACTTCTCGAGAAGCTCGTCGTAGGTATGCGCCGACGTTCCGAATTCATCGTTGATGCCGATTTGCTCGAACGGTAGCATCACTTCGCCGATGATCAGCGCGGCGATCGCGGCGCCGAGACCGCCGATCTTGTTCTGCTCGTCAGCGGTGACGATCGCCTTTTTGCCGGCGACGTATTTCATGATCTCGGACTTCTTCAGCGGCTTGATCGAACTGACGTTGATGACTTCTGCGGAAATACCTTCGGCCTTGAGGAGTGCTGCCGCTTCGACCGATTTCCAGACCATCGCGCCGGTCGCGAAGATGACGACGTCCGAGCCTTCGACGATGCGGTACATCTTGCCGATTTCGTACTCGCCTTCTTCCGGGGTGAATACCGGCAGGTCGTTGCGGTTGATGCGGATGTAGACCGGGCCCTGGTGCTTGACCATGGCGGCGACCATCTTCTTGGTTTCGATCGCGTCGACGGGATTTAGAACGGTCATGTTCGGGATCGCGCTGATGATGTTGGCGTCTTCGATCGACTGGTGCGTCTTGCCGTCGCCAAAATCGGAGAGGCCGCAGCTCGATCCGCAGATCTTGACGTTGGCGTTCGGAATGGCGATCGAGCAGCGGATCTGGTCGTAGGCGCGACCCGAGGCGAAGACGGCGAAGGTGCTGTAGAAGGGGATCTTGCCGGCCAGCGCAAGGCCGGCCGAGGTCGAGGCCATGTTTGCTTCGGCAATGCCCATTTCAAAATAGCGCTCGGGGAAGGTGTCCTTGAAGAAGCACGACATGGTCGATTTGCCGAGGTCGGCTTCGAGGACGACGATGTCGGTGTTGAACTTTCCGTGTTCGACCAGGGCGTCGCCGTAGGCCTTGCGTAAACTCATTTTTTCCATGATTACATCACCTCTTCGAGAGCGTCGAGATCCTGCTTGGCCTGAGCGAACTTGGCGTCATCGAGAATTCCGTTGTGGTAGGTCGCGTTGTGTTCGGCGAACGAGAAGTTCTTGCCTTTGACCGTGTCGAGCAGGATCAGTGAGGGCTTGCCCTTGACCGTGTTGGCCTTGTCGATGGCGTCGATCACCGCGCCGATATCGTGGCCGTCACAGGGGATGACTTCCCAGCCGAAAGCGGCCCATTTCTTGTCAAGGTCGGGGATGCTGAAAATTTCCTTGGTCGGCCCGGTGGCCTGGATCTTGTTCCAGTCGACGAAGGCGGTGAGGTTATCGACCTTGAAGTTGGCCGCCGACATCGCCGCTTCCCAGAGCTGGCCTTCGGACTGTTCGCCGTCGCCCATGACGACGTAGACGTGGTTGGGCTTCTTGTCGAGGCGCAGCGCCAGCGCCATGCCGACGCCGATCGACAGGCCCTGGCCGAGTGATCCGGTGACCGCTTCGATGCCGGGAATCGACAGGTCCGGGTGGCCCTGGAGCAGGCCGTTCAGGCTCTTCACTTTGGTCAGCTCTTCGCGCGGGATCCAGCCCAGTTCGCACAGTGCGGCGTACTGGATCAGCGCCGCGTGG
>JBBRXI010000422.1:0-2189 GCA_038248575.1 Burkholderiales bacterium
CCATGTCGTCGGCGAGGATTCCCGAGAGCTCGTGCTGGCGCAGAAACTGCAGCCAGGCCAAGCCTTCCTTCTGGTACCCGCGCAACTCGAGGCCGAGGCCGACCGGCGTGGCGATATCGCCGATTTCCTGCGCTGCCGACAGTCGTTCGGCAAGCGCCAGCACGTCGCGTTGACCGCGAAATTGCCAGCGGCTGGTATCGTTGAGTTCAGCCAGGCGCGGCGCGTCAAAACGCGAGACGCGCAACGTGTTGCCGTCGGAAAAACCATCGAACAGGTCGATCAGTGTCGCGGCGAGCGGTTTCAAACGGCCAGCCGGGACGCGGATGCGCAAATTGGTCGCGGTGCGCAGCTCAATCGGCTCGTCGTCGGCAATCAGGTGCAGCAGCGGCGGCTCCAGCCAGCGCCCGTCGCGGCGGAAGAGCAAGGCGAGAAGCGGGGCAAGCGGCAACCGCTCGCCGTCGACGATGATCCCCATGTCAAGGTCAAACCAGCCGTTTTCCGACTCGCGAAGCTCGGCTTCCCAGGCGTCGACTTCGAGCGCGTGCTGACGGAAATCCTCGTCGAACTCGACTTGCCAGCCGGCAGCACGCAGCGCCGCCAACGCATCGTGCATGAAGATCGGCCACCGGGCTTCGTTGACAAGCCCGTAGGCATTGTCCGGGGAACTGCCGAAGGTATGCAGCGCGTAGCCCGGTATTTTTTCCATCCCGGCCGCTCTGAGCGCGTCCATCAAAGCGCGTTCGCGCTGGGTGTCGCGCACGACGCGCACCGTTTCACCGTCCGGCAAGGTGCAAAACGAGCGCACGTCGTCAGGCTTGAGTTCCGCGTCCTGGTAAAGAAAACCCGGCAATGCGATATCGAACAAACCGCCGCAGTAGCTTGCCGGGTATTCCCGCCAGCCGCGATTGCCGTGCGTCTCGATCGTTTGCAGGCGCAATATCGCCAGCGGGCGGCATTCGATGCAGCGCAACTGTGCGTTGGCATTTTCGGCCGGGATCGGCAACTCGGGCGCCAGTTCAGTGAGCGCTTCGGCGACGAGTTCGGCCTCCATCCGTGAGAGCGGCGGCAAGGAAAAAAGGCGCTCGATCAGCGCCGGGTTGCCCGGCACTTCGAGCCGCCCGATGACGCCCTCGTCAAGGTCAACATACCAGGGCGGATGCAGCGGAATAACGATGGTCGCGGCGGGCGAAGGAGTGAAGCACGGCCGTTGTCGCCGGCTCGCGTCAACACGCCAGCTGACCGTACCCGGGCGCGCCTCGGCGAGCAGCAAAGGCGAAAAATCGGCGGCCGCGCAGAGCCGGCCGGTGTGCGCCATGCACTGCAGGAGTTCGCCACCGTGGCGCGGGCCGAGAGCGAAGGCGCGCAGTCCAACGTCATGGCCGCGCTCGGCCCACAGCAAGCGCAGAATGTGCACGTCGTTTTCGCTGGCAAAGGGCGGCGGCTTGGCCAGCGCACGATCGATGCCCCACCACTCCTCGGCGCTTTCCGGATCGTGCCCCTTGTGTACCGTCACGCCGAAACCGCTGCCATCCTCGGTCCAGTGCAGCAGATAGAACAGCTGATTGCGACTTGCCGAGGCCTTGTCAGTCTTGCTGACAGCCATTGAGACGCGCCGCAACTCCTCTACCCAGGACAGCACGCCGGGATTGATACGTTCTTTTTCGTTCAAAAGCTCAGAGACCTTTGCCGACGCTCGAATGACGAAAGATTATCCGGCGACCGCATCGCCGATTCAACGGAGCACTCACTCGCGAAAATTTCCGGACTTGATCGGAAAATCGACGATTGCTTTCCTGACCAGCGCGATCGCCTCCTGGAGGACGTCGCGCTTGGCGCCGGTGACACGCACGGCGTCGCCCTGGATGGCCGCCTGGACCTTGAGCTTCGAGTCCTTGAGCAGCTTGACGATCTTCTTGGCGAGCTCGCTCTCGATGCCGATCTTGATCTTGAGTTCCTGCTTGACCTTGTCACCCGATATTTTGACAATCGCCTGCTGATCGAGACGCTTGGTGCTGTCGGGTTCCTTCTTCTCCATCTCGGGGAAAAGAATATCCTTGATCTGATCGAGCTGAAATTCAGAGTCAGCGTGCAGGGTGATGGCCTTGTCCTTGTCGCCCAGTTCCACCTTGGCGCTTGTCCCCTTGAAGTCGTGACGACCGACAATCTTTTTTCCCGTCGTATCGATGGCG
>JBBRXI010000423.1:0-2180 GCA_038248575.1 Burkholderiales bacterium
ATGGCAAAGGGCAAGAGCGAGGGCAATCGGCGATCGTCGATTCGGGGATTTGCGCGGCGCGTGTGTTGTGAAAATGCAACAGGGGGTGTTTCTTTCGGGGGCGATCGGCCTCACGACCCAGATGTTGCGGCGGACGAATGCCCTTGTCAGCGTACGTTGGCTCTCTGCATAACAATAGCCGGACGATAGTCGGAAGGAGCAGCAGCATGGTCAAGGTTCTTTTCATCGGCGCCGAATGGGACGCTGAAGCCACCGTGTGGGTTGCCACGTCGGACGACGTGCCCGGCCTTGCCACTGAAGCCGAGACGCTGGATGCGCTAGCGGCCAAACTGGAGTGCATGGTCCCCGAACTACTCGACGCAAACGCTTACCCGGAAGGTCCAGACATCCCGTTCGAGCTACTGGCTCGCCGGATTTGCATACACTTTCCGGTCGATCAAAAAATAAAGTCGAGGCACACCGGCAACGCCGTCCTTAAACAGGCCGGGCTGCCCAGGCACTTTTAGGCCGGCCGTAGCGACCGATACAGCGAGCGCCCGGTTTTCGTAGAGCCCAACTGCGCTGAGCGATACGGCGCCTGCATATCAACCGCCCATCGCGCAGAGAATCCGACCGAAGGAAGTGCAGAGCTGCGCTCCTACAGGACCTGGCTCCGTGCGCAACGCACGCTAGGCGCATGCCCGATTTTTTTGGCTCCGTGCGCAACGCGTCTGGCGAATGCCCGGTTTTCGTAGAGCCCAGCTGGGCCGGGCGATCGGGCGCCTGCATATTAACCGCCGCATCGCGCAGAAAATCTGCGCTCCTACAGCCTGCCGACTACGATCCGCGACTTGCTTTACACGGAAAGATAGCTATCATTGGTGCTCATCATCTTTCCTGGGAGTACCCAAATGAACACCGCTCGCCTTTTTCGCTCCGGCCGTAGCCAGGCCGTTCGCCTGCCCAAGGAATTTCGCTTTTCGGGAACGGAGGTTGCTGTGCGCCATTTCGGCAACGGCGTTCTGCTCTTGCCCAAGGACGATCCATGGACAACGCTGGTAACGGCGCTGTCATTGTTTGAACCCGGATTCACGATAACCAGGGATCAGCCGGAAGAGCAAGTGCGCGCCGACGTCGCAGCATGATCCTGCTCGATACCAATATCTGCATCTACATCATTAACGCCAGGCCAGCAGCAGTGCTAGCACGATTCAATCGGTTTCGACTCGGTGATATCGGTCTTTCAAGCGTCGTTGCCGCGGAACTGGCCTATGGTGTGGCAAAGAGCGGGTCCGAGCGCAACCGCAAGGCGCTTGAAATGTTTCTCGCGCCGCTGGAAATACTGGCCTTCGATGAAAGAGCAGTGTGGGCCTATGGCGAACTGCGCGCCGATCTCGAACGCCGCGGGCTATCCATTGGCTCGCTGGACACGATGATTGCGGCCCATGCCAAAAGCATGGACGCCATACTGGTGACGAATAACACCCGAGAATTTTCCAGAGTTCAAGATTTGCGCCTGGAAAACTGGGCCGAAAATTAACGCGTTTCGCGGATCAAAGCGCTTTACAAGCCCCGCCTGCTTGGCGCGTTTGAAGCCTGATGGGCGTGATGCATTGCGACTCTTGGCAGGTATTGACAGGTACGGCTCTAGCTCGACGAAGCAAAGCGTGAAGCTCTGCTCATCCCGGTGCGCGGGGAAACAGATCGGCCAGGGCCCGCCCGGGACTCGCGGCGCGCATGAAGGCTTCGCCGACGAGAAAGGCATTGACCTTGTTGCCCCGCATCAGCTCGACGTCGGCGTTGGTCAAGATGCCGCTCTCGGTAACGACGATGCGCCCGGGCGGGATGCGCGGCAGCAGGTCGAGCGTCGTCTGCAGGCTGACTGCAAAGGTACGCAAATTACGGTTGTTGACGCCGATCAGCGGCGTTTCGAGTTGCAGCGCGAGATCGAGCTCGTCGCCGTCGTGCACTTCGACAAGCACGGCCATACCCAACTCCTGCGCCAGCGCCTCGAAGTCGCGCAGCGCCGGCAGCTCGAGCGCGGCGGCGATGAGCAGGATCGCGTCGGCGCCCATCGCGCGCGCCTCGAAAAGCTGATATTCATCGACGATGAAGTCTTTGCGCAGCACCGGCAGGTCGCAGGCAGCGCGCGCCGCCTGCAGAACCTCGGGCGCGCCCTGAAAGAACTCGCGGTCGGTGAG
>JBBRXI010000424.1:0-2163 GCA_038248575.1 Burkholderiales bacterium
CGCACGACGGAAGCTTTCGAGCTGATCAGGACGAAGCGCAGGTCGTCGCCGAGCGAGGCAAGCAAGTCGTATTTCTCGCCGGCGGCGTGGATGACGACTTCGGCCTGCAGCGACGAACCGATTTTCCCGGCGACGCGCAATTCCTCGAGCGCGCGCGTTACCTCGGCGCGGACGCTACGGATCTGGGTCCATGTGTCGAGCAGCGCCGCTTCGCCGGCCGGCTCGGGCAGCGGTTGCCAGGTTTCGAGCATGATCGACGGCGCGTTAGGAGCCAGCGTTTGCCAGACTTCCTCGGCGGTGAAGGCGAGAATCGGCGCCATCAGCTTGGTGAAAGTCTGCGTGATGTGCCACAGCGCGCTTTGCGCCGAGCGGCGCGCGTGCGAGTCGGCGCCGGCGGTATATAGGCGATCCTTGAGGATGTCGAGGTAGAAGCTGCCGAGATCTTCCGAGCAGAAGCCCTGCAGCGCCTGGACGACGCGGTGAAACTCGTATTTGGCGTAATCCGCTTCGCACTGCGCCTGCATCTGCCGCGTCAGCGCCAGCGCGTAGCGGTCGATCTCAAGCCATTCTTCGGGCGCCAGCAAGTCCCTGGCCGGGTCGAAATCGGCGGTATTGGCGAGCAAAAAGCGCAGCGTGTTGCGGATACGCCGGTACGACTCGACGACGCGCTTGAGGATTTCGTCGGAGATGAAAAGCTCGCCCGAGTAGTCGGTCGCCGCCGTCCACAGGCGCAGGATATCGGCGCCGAGCGTGTCCGAGACCTTCTGCGGGGCGATGACGTTGCCCTTCGATTTGCTCATCTTCAGGCCCTTGCCGTCGACCACGAAGCCGTGTGTGAGCAGCGCTTTGTACGGCGCGCGGCCGTCGATCGCGCAGCCGGTCAGCAAGGAACTCTGGAACCAGCCGCGGTGCTGGTCCGAGCCCTCGAGATAGAGGTCCGCGGGGTAGGCCAGTTGCGCCGCGTGCGAGCCGCGCAGGACGCTCGCGTGCGTGACGCCCGAGTCGAACCAGACGTCAAGCGTGTCGTTCATCTTGCGGTATTGATCGACCTCGTCGCCGATCAGCTCGCGTGGATCGAGCGAGAACCAGGCTTCGATTCCGGCCTGCTCGACGCGCAGCGCCACCGCCTCGATGAGTTCGGCGCTGCGCGGGTGCAGCGCGCCGGTTTCGCGGTGCAGGAAGAAAGGGATCGGAACGCCCCAGTTGCGCTGGCGCGAAACGCACCAGTCGGGGCGTGTTTTCATCATCGCTTCGAGGCGGGCGCGGCCCCAGGCCGGGAAGAACTCGGTTTCCTCGACAGCGCGCTCGGCGCTCCAGCGCAGCGTCGCAGTACCTTCGTTCTTGCGCTGCTCCATGCCGACGAACCACTGCGTCGTGGCGCGGAAAATGATCGGGGTCTTGTGCCGCCAGCAGTGCGGGTAGCTGTGCGTGATCCGTTCGTGCTTGAGCAGGCGGCCTTTCGCTTCGAGTTCCTCGAGGACCAGCGGGTTGGCGTCCCAGACGCTTTTTCCGGCGAGCGGCGAGACCGACAGGGCGGGTGTGTTGGCGAGGAACTTGCCATCGTCGCCAACCGGATTGTTCACCGGCAGACCATAGACCTTGCCGATCTCATAATCGTCAGCGCCGTGCGCCGGCGCCGTATGCACGAGACCGGTACCCGCTTCAAGCGTCACGTGCGGGCCGCAGATGACCATCACGTCGCGATCCTGGAAGGGGTGGCGGAGCAGCAGGTGTTCGAGTGCCGCGCCTTTTGCCGTGCCAATAACCTGGCCTTCGAGGCCATAGCGCGCAAGGCAGGCGTCGGCGAGTTCATGGACGAGGATCAGCGCCCCTTTGGCTGTCTCGATCAGGTCGTAGTCAAACTCCGGGTGAGCGCTCACCGCCTCGTTGGCCGGCAGCGTCCACGGCGTCGTCGTCCAGATCACGGCGAAGGCCGGCGTGGTTAGGTGGGTAAGGCCGAAGGCCCGGGCCAGCTTTTCGGCGTGGTTGGGATGGACTTCGAAGGCGACGTCGATCGCCGGCGAGTTCTTGTCCTCGTGTTCCACTTCGGCCTCGGCGAGCGCCGAGCCACAGTCAAGGCACCAGTTCACCGGCTTCAAGCCTTGGTAGAGATAGCCTTTGTCGAGAATCTTGCCGAGCGCACGAATTTCGTCGGCTTCGGTC
>JBBRXI010000425.1:0-2151 GCA_038248575.1 Burkholderiales bacterium
CCTTCCAGATGGCCGGATCGGACAGCGCGGCGATCGGCGGCGACCTCGCTTATCAGTACGGCATGAACGGCACGCTGGCTGGTATCGGGCTCAGCGCCGCACAAGGCGTCATCAACGATCCCAACTTTGGCAGTCAGGCGCAGGCGCTGCAGCCGCTTTCTAGCTTGCAGAGCGGTGCGCTGCGCTTGAGTTAGGAAAGGAAGAACTTTCACCACCACGGGGACGACGGAAAGAATTTTAGGAGCCCAACTGCGCTGGGCGATAAAGGCCTGCGCAACAGCCAACGCCGATCGCCCAGCAAAGCTGGGCTCCTACATGACATTCGTTCTGCTCGCGTCGCACCGAGTTGATTGCTGGAGGTTCAAGTGTTCGCCAAACTCTTTGAATTCCTGAAGCGGTTTTTGCCGCTGAGCGCGCTGCCGCAAACTGTCGCTGACTACCACGACTTTTCTCCGCCGCTTTTGCGCTTGACTGACTCGCCGCCCAACCCGATCGGCAGGAAAGTGCTGTGGACGCTGCTGATCCTGCTTGCTGCGCTGCTCGTCTGGGCGTTTTTCGGGCCGCTCGACATCGTTGCGGTGGCCGAAGGAAAACTCATTCCGCAAAGCTACGTCAAGATCGTCCAGCCGGCCGAGTCGGGGATCGTGCGCGAGATCCTCGTGCGCGAAGGCGATACCGTGCACGCCGGCCAGGTCCTGATGCGCATGGACAGGCTCATTGCCGACGCCGACAGCGAGGCGATCGCTGCCGACTATCGGCGCAAGCGGGCGACGCTGGCGCGCATCGACGCCGAGCTCGCCAACAAGCCCTACGTCGCTGCGGCCGACGTTCCGCCTGAACTTGCACGCGAGATCGCCGCGCAGTACCGCGCCAATCGCGCTGCGCGCGACGCGGCGCTCGCCGAGGAAGCGAGCCGGCTCTCGCGTTACCGCCACGACCTGGCGTCGGCAGCGCAAGTCAAAAGCAAGCTCGTCGAAACGCTGCCGTACTACCAGGAGCAGGACAAGGCTTTTGCCAAACTCGTCAAGGACGGCTTTGCCGGTACGCTGATGGCCAGCGACAAGCGGCGTGAGCGCGTCGAGAAGGAGCAGGAACTGGCGACGCAGATGCACCTGGTCGAAGCGGAACGCGCCAGCGTCGTCCAGTCGGAGCGCAAGCTGGCGCAGATCGACAGCGACTACCGCCGCCAGCTGCATAGCGAGCGCAACGAGGTGCATGGCCAGGCCGAGAAGATCGCACAGGACGTCGCCAAGCAGGCGCATCGGCAGTCGCTGCTCGAACTCAAGGCGACGCAGGACAGCGTCGTCAAGGATCTGGCGACGCACACGACGGGGACCGTCGTGCAGCCGGGCACTGTGCTGCTCACGCTCGTGCCCCTGGGCGAGACGCTGCGCGCCGAAGTGTGGATCAACAACGACGATATCGGCTTCGTCCGCCAGGGCCAGCCGGTCAAGCTCAAGCTCGCCGCCTTCCCCTTCCAGAAGTACGGCATGGCCGAGGGCGTCGTCGAGCACGTCAGCGCCGATTCGGCCGACGGCAACACGGCGTCTGGCAATAGCGCACCGAGCGGCGACAAGGCGCCGCCGCGCAGCCAGCCGCTGGTCTACAAGGCGCTCATCGGGCTCAAGAAGATGCATCTCGAGATGGACGGCGAACGCTTTACGCTCGGCGCCGGCATGCAGGCCAACGCCGAAATCCTGCTCGGCACGCGCACCGTCATGGAGTTCCTGCTCTCGCCAGTGCGCAAGGCGTGGCACGAGGCCGGACGCGAACGCTAAGACACTTGCCGATGAACATCCTCTTCGTCCACCAGAACTTCCCCGGCCAGTACCGGCACCTCGCCGCTCACCTCGCCGCGCAGCCCGGCAACCAGGTCGTCTTCATCACGCAGCGCGCGCATTCGACGTTGCCCGGCGTCAAGACGCTCCTCTATACGCCATGGCGCAAGGTCAGCGCCGGGGTCCATCACTACCTGCGCGAGAGCGAAGCCGGCGTGCTCAACGCGCAGGCCGTGGCACGCATTGCGCTGGGCCTGAAAAAAAACGGCTTTATCCCCGACGTGATGATCGGGCACAACGGCTGGGGCGAGATCTGGTACCTCAAGGACATTTTCCCGCAAACGCCACTGCTTGGTTACTTCGAGTTTTTTTA
>JBBRXI010000426.1:0-2135 GCA_038248575.1 Burkholderiales bacterium
CGGACGGTTTCGAGGATCAGGTCCGCATCGATTGCCTGGATAAAGGAATCGAGTTTGGAACCGCTACCCGTGAGTTCGATGACGTAGGTCGACTCGGTAACGTCAATGATGCGGCCACGGAAGATCTCCGCCATGCGCTTCATTTCCTCGCGGTCCTTGCCGGCGGCGCGGACCTTGATGAGCATCAGCTCGCGCTCGATATGCGCGGCTTCCGAGAGATCGACGACCTTGATGACGTCGATCAGCTTGTTCAGTTGCTTGGTGATCTGCTCGATGACGTCGTCGCTGCCCGAGGTGACGATGGTCAGCCGCGACAGCGACGTATCCTCAGTCGGCGCGACGGTCAAGGTTTCGATGTTGTAACCGCGCGCCGAGAACAGGCCGGCCACCGACGACAGCGCGCCGGCCTCGTTTTCGAGCAGGATGGAAATAATGTGGCGCATCGCGCTCCCCTTAGAGTTCTTCGGCCAGGATCATGTCGGCGAGCCCCTTGCCGGCGGCGATCATCGGGAAAACGTTCGCCTCGCGGTTGGTGTGGATGTCGAGAAACACAAGGTCGTCCTTGTGCTCGACGAAGGCTTTGCGCAGCGCGCCCTCGACGTCTTCGGGTCGCGTGACGCGTATGCCGACGTGGCCATAGGCCTCGGCGAGCTTGACGAAATCGGGCAGCGACTCCATGTACGACTGCGAATAGCGGCTGCTGTAGAACATCTCCTGCCACTGGCGGACCATACCGAGATAGCCGTTGTTGAGATTGACGATCTTGATCGGAAGACGGAATTGCTTGGCCGTCGACAACTCCTGGATACACATCTGGATCGAACCTTCGCCGGTGACGCAAGCAACCTGCCGGTCCGGGTTGGCGAGCACGGCGCCCATCGCGTACGGCAGGCCGACGCCCATCGTGCCGAGACCGCCCGAATTGAGCCAGCGCCGCGGTTCGTCGAATTTGTAGTATTGCGCGGCCCACATCTGATGCTGGCCGACGTCTGAAGTGACGATCGCCTGGCCGCCGGTGATTTCGTAGAGCTTTTCGATGACGTACTGCGGCATGATCGCGTCGTTCATCGTGTAGCTCATGCAGTGGCGCGCGCGCCAGCCCTCGATTTCGGTCCACCAGTCGGCGATATCGGTCTTGGTCTCGCCGTCGAGCAGCTTGATCATTTCCTCGAGGACATCGGGGACGTTGCCGACGATCGGCACATCGACGCGCACGCGCTTGGAGATCGACGACGGATCGATATCGACGTGGATGATCTTGCGCGGCATGGACGCGAAATTTTCGGGATTGCCGATGACGCGGTCGTCGAAGCGGGCGCCGATGGCGAGCAGCACGTCGCAATGCTGCATCGCCATATTCGCTTCGAGTGTGCCGTGCATTCCCGGCATGCCGAGGAACTGTCTGTCGGTCGCCGGATAGGCGCCGAGCCCCATCAGCGTATTAGTGATCGGAAAGCCGAGGCGCCGCGTCAGCGTGCGCAACTGCTCGCTGGCGTTGGCCAGGATGACGCCGCCGCCGGTGTAGATCATCGGGCGCCTGGCGCCCTGCAGCAGTTGCACGGCCTTTTTGATCTGCCCCGAATGCCCGCGCATGACCGGGTTGTACGAGCGCATGCGCACTTCCTTCGGGTAGTCGAACTCGCATTTTGCCGCGGTGATATCCTTCGGAATATCGACGACGACCGGTCCCGGACGACCGCTATTGGCAATGTAGAACGCCTTTTTCATCGTCATTGCGATGTCGCGCACGTCCTTGATCAGGAAGTTGTGCTTGACGCACGGCCGCGTGATGCCGACCGTGTCGCATTCTTGGAAGGCGTCCTGGCCGATGTACGAGGTCGGCACCTGCCCCGAAATGACGACGAGCGGGATCGAATCCATGTACGCCGTGGCGATTCCGGTCACCGCGTTGGTCGCGCCAGGGCCCGAGGTGACGAGGGCGACGCCGACCTTGTGCGAAGAGCGCGCGAGGCCGTCGGCGGCGTGCACCGCCGCCTGTTCGTGGCGGACGAGAATATGCTTGATCTTGTCCTGATTGAACAGCGCATCGTAAATGTGCAGGACGGCGCCGCCCGGATAGCCGAAAACGTAGTCGACCTTTTCTTCCTGCAGGCAGCTGATTACAATCTCCGCAC
>JBBRXI010000427.1:0-2093 GCA_038248575.1 Burkholderiales bacterium
CGACGAGGGCGAGCGGGCGCTCGCCCCATTTTTCATCGGGAACGCCGATCACCGCGACTTCCTGCACGGCCTCATGCCGGGCGACGATGTCCTCGATCTGCAGCGACGAAGTCCATTCGCCGGCGGTCTTGATGACGTCCTTGATGCGGTCGGTGATTTTCAGATACCCGCGCTCGTCGATGTTGCCGATATCCTGCGTGTGCAGATAGCCGCCGGCCCACAACGCCTCGGACTCCTGCGCCGCGTCGAGATAGCCCTGGGTCAACCAGGGCGAGCGGACGACGACTTCGCCGGTCGCTTTTCCGTCGTGCGCCGCCTCGTCCATTTCGCTGTCGACGATGCGCAGGTCGACGAGCGGTAGCGGCAGGCCGGTCTTGCAACGCAACAGCACCTGGTCCTCGCTCGAGCCCTGCATATCGGCGCTGGAAAGATGGGCAATCGAGAGCACCGGACAGGTCTCCGACAGGCCATAGCCGGTGAGCACGTCGATGCCGCGCGCGAGCGCGGCCCTGGCGAGCGCCGGCGACATCGCCGAGCCGCCGATCAGGACTTTCCAGCGCGAGAGATCGACGGCGGCGCAGATCGGATGGCTGAGCAGCATCTGCAGGATCGACGGCACGCAATGCGAGAACGTCACTTTTTCGTCATTGATCAATTGCAGCAGCGCCGCCGGCAGGTAGCGCCCGGGATAGACCTGTCTGAGACCCAGCAGCGTCGCCACGTAAGGAAAGCCCCAGGCGTGCACATGAAACATCGGTGTGATCGGCATGTAGACGTCTTCGCGGTGCAAGCGGCCGTTGGCCGGCGCGCTGGCGACGCAGGTGGCGACGCCGAGCGTGTGCAGAACGAGTTGACGGTGGCTGAAATAGACGCCTTTGGGCATGCCCGTCGTTCCGGTCGTGTAGAACACCGTGGCCTGGGCGTTTTCGTCAAAGTCGGCGAAAACGAAGTCGGCGCTGGCGCGTTCGAGCATTTCTTCGTATTCGGCGGCAAAAGTCACCGGGCTGACGAGCGGCGTCGTCGGCGCGTCGTCGATCAGCACGAAGCGGGTGACGGTCTCGAGGCGCGAGGCGATCGGCGCGAGCAGTTCAAAGAAGTCGCGATTGATGATCAGCACGTCGGCACGCGCGTGGTTCAAGGTGTAGAGAATCTGCTCGGCGTTGAGCCGCACATTGACCGTCTGCAGGATGGCGCCCATCATCGGCACGGCGAAAAAACACTCGAGGTAGCGGTGGCTGTCCCAATCCATCATCGCCACCGTCTGCCCGGCGTCGACGCCAAGCGCTGCAAGTCCGCTGGCCAGCCGGCCGATGCGCTCGCGCAACGTCCGGTACGCGTAGCGGATCCTGCCCTGATAGCTGATTTCCTGATCGGGAGCGGTGGCCAGCGGCGTGTGCAACAGCTGCTTGATGAGCAGCGGATAGGCATAGGCGGACGGGGTCGTGACGATGATCTTCACGGGCATGGCAAGGCCTCGGTGGGTGGTTGAAAGAAAACGCGACATCTTAACGCGCACACCGCTCGCGTGGGCGACGTCATGCGGCGCTCAGACCGGCAGCGCCGTCTTGTCAACGACGCGACGCAAAACGAAGCTCGAATGCACGCCGGTGACGCCCGTGATTCGCGTCACGCGGTTGAGCAAGAGTTCCTGGAAGGCGTCCATGTCGCGCACGACGACCTTGATCTGGTAATCGGCGTCCTGCCCGGTAACGAGCAGGCATTCGAGAACCTCGTCGACCTTGCTGATCTCCTTCTCGAAGTGCTCGAAGCGTTCGGGCGTGTGCTTGTCCATCGAAATATAGATCAGCGCCATCAAGCTGTAGCCGAGCGCCTTGGCATTGACCAGCGCGCGATAGCCGATGACGATCTTCGCCTCTTCGAGCGCGCGCACCCGACGCAGGCAGGGCGAGGGCGAGAGGCCGATGCGGTCGGCAAGGTCCTGGTTGCTGATTCGTCCATCCTGCTGGAGGATTTGGAGAATCAGCCGGTCAAAGCGGTCCATATCCATGATCTATCCTGTTTTTGATTGAGTACGCAATATACTGCCATACTTTTTATCTTATAAGACGTATTCTGCTTATAAAATCTAATTC
>JBBRXI010000428.1:0-2092 GCA_038248575.1 Burkholderiales bacterium
CCGCACAGCGCGCCGAAGATCAGCTCGAAGCGCTGATCGCGCACATCCACGCAAAACACCCGGGAATCCCGGTCATTCTCGACGCCAAGCGCGGCGACATCGGCAGTACCGCCGAGCAATACGCCGTCGAAATTTTCGAGCGCTACGGCGCCGACGCGATCACCGTCAGTCCCTACCTCGGGCGCGACTCGGTCGATCCCTATCTGGCCTATTCCGACAAGGGCGTCATCCTGCTCTGCCGGACGTCGAACCCGGGCGGCAGCGACCTGCAGGCGCTCAACGTCGGAACGCCCGAACAGCCCGAGAAGCTCTACGAGCGCGTCGCCCGTCTGGTTGCCAGCGAATGGAACGCCAGCGGGCAGTGCGCACTCGTCGTCGGCGCGACGTTCCCGGCCGAAATCGCGCGCGTGCGCGAAATCGTCGGCGACATGCCGCTGCTCGTTCCCGGAGTCGGCGCGCAGGGCGGCGACGTGCAGGCGACGCTCGAAGCCGGCCGTACGGCCAAAGGCAGCGGGCTGATGATCAATTCATCGCGCGCGATTCTCTACGCCAGTAAGGGCGAGGATTACGCGCAAGCCGCGCGCCGCGTCGCGCAGGAAACGAGCGCTACGATCAACCGCTATCGCTGATTGCGCCGCCGGCCGCAGCTAGGCGATCCTGACGGCGAGCCCGCGCTCGGCCGATTCGTAGAGCGCGCGCACCAAGGCCACAGTGTTGCGCGCCTGGCGGCCGTCGATGAGCAGCGGTGTGTTGCCGCGCAGCGCGAGCACCATGTCCTCGATCTGTTTCTGGTGACCGGCATAGCTGATCTGATCGGGCGAGCCGGCGCCCGACGCTGACACCTCGCCGGCGCCGAGCGCGCGCAGTTCGGCGTCCTCCGGGCGCGACTCGAGGAAATCCCAGCGCACGATGCGCTCGTCCTCGATCGCCGCCGAACCGAACTCACCGCAGATTTCGATGCGCCGCTCCCAACCCGGGTAGGCGGCGGTCGTCGCCTCGATCGACCCCAAAGCGCCGCTGGCAAAGCGCAGCGTCGCCGAGGCCGTATCCTCGGCCTCGATGCCCAGGTGCACGCGCCGCGTCTTGAAAGCGAACACTTCTTCGGGCATTCCGGCCAGCCACTGCAGGAGATCGACGGCATGAATCGCCTGGTTCATCAGCGCGCCGCCGCCGTCGAGCGCCAGCGTGCCTTTCCAGCCGCTGTAGTACTGCGCAGTGCGGTGCCATTTAACGTAGGCGCTGCACAGTGCGAGGCGCCCGAAGCGGCCGGCGTCGATGGCCGCCTTGAGCGCGCGCGCGCCGGCGGAAAAGCGCGCCTGGAAAATTGCCGCGACCTTGACGCCGGCCGCGTCGGCTGCGGCGAGCAGGCGGTCTACGCGTTCGACGGTGATTTCAAGCGGCTTTTCGACGATCAGATGCTTGCCGGCAGCGATTGCCTGCAGCGCCGGCTCGAGGTGCGCGCCGCTCGGCGTAACGATGCACACGACGTCGATGTCGGGGCGCGCAAAGAAGGTAGCCGGATCGTCGGTGTGAAACGGCAGCCCGTGTTTTTCGGCAAAGCGCTGCGCTTCTCCGGGCACCAGGCCGAGAACGCCAACGAGGCGGACATCGTGCTGCGCGGCAAGCGCCTTGATCGCCAGCGCGTGATAGTTGGCGATCATACCGGCGCCGACGAGCCCGAAGCCGACGGTCTTTGCGTTTGTTGTCATGTATTCTGCCTCGATGAGTGTCAGCCGCGCGAGCCCGCATCTTAGGGTCGGCGCGCACGGTTTGGCAAGAAAGCGGGGGCAGCGGGCAAAAAAAACCCCGCAGCGCGGGGCTTGAAGCGACGCAGCGGGCGCCGGCCTACTTGCGCACTTCGACCTTCGCGAGCTTCTCGTAGTGGCGGACGATGGCGCAGTGGTCATTGACCGCCATGCCGTCGGTCTTCAGGGCCTGCATCGTTTCCATGATGTTGGCCGTGAGCGGGATCGGGACGTTGAGCGCGTGCGCGGTGTCGAGCGCGTTCTGCAAGTCCTTGATGTGCAGCTCGATGCGAAAGCCCGGCTTGAAGTTGCCGTCAAGGATCATCGGGATCTTGGCGTTCATCACC
>JBBRXI010000429.1:0-2084 GCA_038248575.1 Burkholderiales bacterium
CGCCAAAAAAAAATTTTCTGCGCGGCGGTATGGTGAAGGCGGGTAGAGGCGGTATTCCGTTTCGCCGCCGCCCTTTTTATTGCCTATAGTGAAAGTACACCATGACAAAGGAGTGATCATGTTCAAACATATTCTTGTCCCAACCGACGGCTCCCCCCAATCGCAGGATGCCGTACGCCGCGTCGTTTCATTTGCCAAGGACGCCGGAGCGCGTATCACCGCCTTTCACGCCATAGCTGAATATTCGACGAGCCTGCTCGGCGAAGGGGCGCTGAAAAATTCACTGGCCCCCGAACAGTTCACCACGGTCGATCAATACACCAAATCGTCCGAGGTGCGAGCCCATGAGGTTCTCGGGTTTGTCGAAGACCTTTGCCGCGCTGCCGGCGTATCATGCACCGAGCTGACCTTGGTCAGCGACGTGGTCTACCAGGCGATCATCGACGCAGCGGCGCAAAGTGGCTGCGATCTGATTTTCATGGCCTCGCACGGCCGCCGCGGGATCGGCGCGCTGCTGCTTGGCAGCGAAACGAACAAGGTGCTCACGCACACGAAAATTCCCGTCCTTGTCTATCGTTGATCGCAGGCCGTCCTGCGCTGCGCTTCGCGCCAGCCGGCTTTACGGTAAGATCGGGACTCACCCTGGAATCAAGGAGGCATTATGTTCAAGCACATTCTCGTTCCTACCGACGGTTCGCAGCGCTCGCAGGACAATGCCCGGCGTGCCGTTTCGTTCGCCAGAGAAACCGCTGCGCGCATCACCGCGTTCTACGCCAAGCCCGAGTACCCGGTGACCTATTACGGCGAAGGCGCGTTGATCGACCCGACGACACCCGAACAGTTCGCGGAACTCGCCGAACAGCAGGCGCAGCAGAACCTGGACTTCGTCGACAACCTGTGCCGCGACGCCGGCGTACCGTGCACCAAGGTGACGCTGACCAGCGACCTTCCTTACGAAGCGATCATCGAAGCGGCAACACAGGGCGGTTGCGACCTGATTTTCATGTCCTCGCACGGTCGTAGCGGATTGACCGGCCTGCTGCTCGGCAGCGAAACGAACAAGGTGTTGACGCACACCAAGATCCCGGTGCTCGTCTACCGCTGACGCGTCTCGGCGCGGCACTCTCGGTTTCCGAGCGCTGCCCGCCGCGTGAGAAGGGCTCGCTACATCACTATTCGTCATTGCGGCGAACGCCGGAATCCAGAAAGGACGAGGAACTGGACACCGGCTTTCGCCGGTGTGACGACTCCTAATTGGCTTTTCGCCTCCCCTACGCCCGCCTGAGCAGCCGCGGGTCTTCAAACAGCGACGTGATTTCGACGCGGTGGATATCCGGGTTATCGGGAACCACGTACAGCACCGGCGTCATCAGCTCCTCGAAAATGCCCCGCAGGCTGCGCGCGCCGGTTTTGTATTCGATGGCAATCTCGGAAATCTGCTCGAATACCCGCTGGCCGATCGCCAGTTCGACGCCTTCGGCCTTGAAGATCTCGATATATTGCCGGTAGATCGAACTCTTCGGAACGCTCATGATACGCACCAGCATTTCCTTGGTCAGATCCTGGAATTTGGCGATGATCGGCAGGCGACCGGTAAATTCGGGGATCAGGCCGAATTCGAAAAGATCGGTCGGCTTTACGCGCTTGTTGAGCCGCTCGAGGATGTTCTTGTTGTCGTCACCGGAGGTCGAGATGAAGCCGAAGCCGTGCGTCTTGCTCATGATGTTCTCAAGGCCGACGAAGGCGCCGCCGCAGATGAACAGGATGTTCGTCGTGTCGATGTACTGATTATTGGCGAGCTTGACCGGCGAACCTTCCATGATCTTGAGCAAGGCGTGCTGAACGCTCTCGCCGGAAATGGCCCGCGTCTCGGTTTTCGATGCCTTGAGCTTGTCGATTTCGTCGATGAAGACAATGCCGTGCTGGGCCTTTGCGATATCGCCGCCGGCCTTGTCGATGAGGCGCAACAGGACGGCCTCGATCTCTTCGTTGACGTAATTGGTCAGCGCCAAAGAGGTCGCGTCGGCGGTGACAAAGGGGACGTCGAGCAGGCGCGACAGCGTGTCGCAGAGCAGCGTTTTCCC
>JBBRXI010000430.1:0-2052 GCA_038248575.1 Burkholderiales bacterium
CCAGTCGCTCGACATCGAAGGCCTTATCCTGGAGGTTAACGAGGCCTGGCTGACGCTGCTCGGCCGTTCACGCCAGGAAGTGGTCGGACGCTTCATCGGCGACTTCATGACCGATGTGTCGATCACCACGCTGGCCAACGAATTTCCCCGTTTCCAGCAGGTTGGTCGCGTGGATGGACCGCTCTTCCACTTCGTGCACAAGGACGGTTCGCGGCGACTGCTGATGGTCAACGGCCAGATCGCGCGTGACAATGAGGGCCATTTCCTGCGCACGCACTGCATCATGACCGACATGACCGAGCGCCTGCAGTCCGAGGAACAGCTCAAGCTCGCCGCCAAGGTTTTCGAGCAGAGTGCCGAGGGTATCATCATCACCGATGCCAGTCGCAATATCCTGATGGTCAACGAAGCGTTCGCCAAGATCACCGGCTATAGCGCGGCCGAGGCCTTGAGCAACAATCCGCGCATGCTCGCGTCGGGGCACCACGACGCGCATTTTTTCCAGATGCTGTGGGAAACGGTTCATACGGTAGGCCACTGGTATGGCGAAATGTGGAACCGGCGCAAGAACGGCGACATCTACCCCGAACTCGTTTCGATCAGCCAGGTGCTCGACACCTCTGGTGTGATCAGTCACTACGTCGGCATTTTCAGCGACATTTCCGAGCACAAAGCGAACGAGCAGCGTATTCAGTATCTGGCGCATTTTGACGCGCTCACCGGCCTGCCCAACCGCAGCCTGCTCGCCAATCGCGTCAGTCAGGCGCTGAGCCGGGTCGAGCGCAATGGCGAGACGCTGGGGCTGGTTTTCCTCGACCTCGACCGCTTCAAGAACGTCAACGACTCGCTTGGCCATCGCATCGGCGACGAGTTGTTGATCCAGGTCGCCGCACGCCTGCAGGGATGCCTGCGTGAGGAGGATACGGTGTCACGTCTGGGCGGCGACGAATTCGTTCTCGTCCTGCCCGGCGCCTCCGCCGACGGCGTCGCCCACGTCGCCGAGAAACTGCTCAAAGCGGTATCGCTACCCTATACGATCGACCAGCACGAGCTGACGATCACGCCGTCGCTCGGCATCGCCATGTATCCGGCCGACGGCGAGACCTACGAGGACCTGTCGATGCGCGCCGACGCGGCGATGTATCGCGCCAAGCAAAGCGGGCGCAATGCCTTCCGCTTTTTCACGCGCGAGATGCAGGAACGTTCGGACCGCACGCTGCAACTTGAAAACGTCCTGCGCCGTGCGCTTGAACTCGGCCAGCTCGAGCTCCATTACCAGCCGCAAATCGCGCTCGATAGCAAGCAGATCATCGGTGTCGAGGCGCTGCTGCGCTGGCATCACCCGGAACTTGGCTGGATTCCGCCGAGCGACTTCATCCCGGTCGCCGAGGACAGCGGTCTGATTCTGCCGATCGGCCAGTGGGTGTTGCGCACGGCGATCGGGCAGATGACCCGGTGGTGCGCCGCCGGCATGGCGCCAATGGTCATCGCCGTCAATCTGTCGGCCGTCCAGTTCCGCCAGGCCAAGCTGCCCGAGCTCATCTCGCATATTCTCGATGAGTTCGGGCTGCCCCCGCACTGGCTCGAACTCGAACTCACCGAGAGCGTCGCCATGGACAATCCAGTTGCCGCCATGGCCGTCATGGACGACTTGCACGCGCGCGGAATTCGCATGTCGATCGACGATTTCGGGACCGGTTACTCGTCGCTCTCCTACCTCAAGCGTTTCAACGTCTCCAAGCTCAAGATCGATCAGTCGTTCGTACGCGACATTGCCAGCAACCCCGAAGACGAGGCCATCGTCGATGCCATCATCGGTCTGTCGCGCAGCCTCGGCGTGCGAACGATCGCCGAGGGCGTCGAGACCAGCGACCAGTTGGCGATACTAAGCCGCAAAGGGTGTGACGAAGTGCAGGGCTATTTGTTAGCCCGGCCGATGCCGGCCGACGCGTTTGCCGCCTTCGTCCGCGCCCACCCGGCCGGCGTTGCACTCGACCGGGGGGCGTGAAGCACTTTAACAACGCGCGGCGGCGTCTTAGCTTTCGGCCACCC
>JBBRXI010000431.1:0-2052 GCA_038248575.1 Burkholderiales bacterium
GATGGCGGCCGCCTGGCCCCTTTCGTCAAGGAGTTCGGCGTCCTCGGTGCGCCTTATCTGGCCAACAACTTCGCCGAAATGCGCAAAGTCGTAACCTCGCCACTATTCGAAGGCTGGGTACAGAAGCTGCGCAACGCATCGGGCCACCAGGTCTTCTCGTTCAACTGGTATCAGGGCGACCGCCATCTGCTGACCATGATGCCGGTGAGCAAGCCGGCCGATCTCGCCGGCGTGCGCATGCGTACGCCGGGCGCCCCGGTATGGCTGGAAACGGTGCGCGCGCTCGGCGCCACGCCGACGCCGATGCCGTGGGCCGAGGTCTATTCGGCACTGCAAATGAAGGCCATTGACGCGGCCGAAGCGCAGAGCCCGGCGACCTACGGCCAGCGCCTGTATGAAGTGGTCAAGTACATCACCAAGACTGGCCACATTCAGCTCATCACAGGCCTCGTCGGCTCGAAAATCTGGTTCGACAAGTTGCCGGCCAATCTGCAAACCGTCGTTCGCGAAGAAGCGCTGAAGGCCGGAGATACCGCGTCGAATGCGACCATCGATTCGCTCCAGAACTACGAAAAGATGATGGCTGGAAAGGGCGTCAAGGTCGTCGATATCGACATCAAGCCGTTCGTTGCGTCGACCAGCACGGTGTATGAAAAACTCGGTTACACCGATCTGCGCAAGCAGGTCAACGCGATCCTCGGTCGCTAAGGGGCAGGCCATGGCAAGCAATCGATTTGTAAAGCTTGAGGAACACCTTGCCATGGCGTTTTTTGCCGGCACCTCGCTCTTCGTCCTCGTCGGCGCGGTGACGCGAACGCTCGGCTCCCCGGTCATCTGGGCCGTCGACCTGGCGCAACTTTCCTTCGTCTGGGCGTGCATGCTTGGCGCCGACCTGGCTATGAAAAAGAAGGCCCACATCGAAATCGATATCGTCGTTCGCCATTTTTCGGCGCCCGCCCGACGCCTCATCGCGGTCGTCTGGCTGGTGGTGATTGCCGCCTTCCTCACCATGCTCATCTGGTACGGAACGCAATTGACGCTGATGAACGCCGAGCGCGAACTCGGCGACGTCGGCATCAGCTATAGCTGGATCACGTCAGCCATCCCAGCCGGCTGTGCACTGATGCTGGCGACCACGCTGCGGCGTCTGTTTCTCGGTCTGACCGGGCGCGAGACGCTTTCCCTTGAAGGCCATGACGGAACGGTGATTTGAGATGAGCGGGATACTGACCGTATTGTTTTTGTTCCTCATGTTCATGGGCATGCCGGTGGCGTTCGCCATTGGCATTGCCGCCGTGATGTTCTACATCTTCGGCCCGGTGCCGCCGATGATCGCCGTGCAGAAGATCACCACCGTCACCCAGTCTTTCCCTTTGCTCGCCGTCCCGCTCTTCGTCTTTGCCGGGCATTTGATGAACGAATCGGGAATTACGGCGCGCCTGATCAAGCTGTCGACAGTGCTCACCGGCTGGATGCGCGGCGGCCTCGCGCAGGTGGCAATCATGCTCAGCGCGCTGATGGGCGGCGTTTCCGGTTCGGCGGTCGCCGACGCGGCGATGGAAGCCCGCATCCTCGGCCCGGCGATGCTCGAGAGCGGTTATACGCGCGGTTATGCGAGCGCGGTCATCTCGGTCGGCTCGCTGATCACGGCGACGATTCCGCCGAGCATCGGCCTCATCCTCTATGGCTTCATGGGCAATATCTCGATCGGCCGGCTGTTCGTCGGCGGCGTCGTACCGGGTGTGCTGATGACGATCACCCTCATGGGGATGGCCTACTGGATCGCCGGCAAGCGTGGTTACGAGCCGGTGCTCAAGGAATTTCCATCTTTCGCGACGATTGCGGCAAGCGTCTGGGAATGCAAATGGGCGTTGATGTTTCCGATCTTGCTTATTGTCGGGATCCGTTACGGCTTCTTCACGCCGTCCGAGGCCGGCGCCTTCGCCGTCGCCTACGCGATCTTCGTCGGCATGGTCATCTACCGCGAATTGACCATCGAAACACTGCTCAATGCCTTGCGCCACAGCGTCACCGACATCGGCATGATCATGC
>JBBRXI010000432.1:0-2038 GCA_038248575.1 Burkholderiales bacterium
GCACAATGGGTCGGCCAGCTTTTCGATGAGTGTCTGCGCGCGCGCATGCACGAGGCTGAACTGGCGAGCGCGACGAGCCCCTGCAGCGACGAGCGAACGAACTGCGAGAGCGAGCTCGCGCAGCTTGCGCTCGACACCGCCGAATGGCTCAAAACCTTGTGGAATGTCGGTTACATGGGCGCTGGCAGCTTTCCCGCACAGCCGCGCTCGGCTTTTCCTTCGGTCGATCTCGAGGACGTTGTCAAATCGACGCTGTTTGCCCGCATCCGGGAAGGCAAGCGGCCACTACCTTTCCCGCCCCCGACGCAGCACGGTCAACCCTGGCACGAACTTGTCGAGGACGACGGCGCTACACATCTGGTCGCCGCACGCATCGTCCGTGACGAACACGGTGACGCGATTGCCGCCGATATCGAAGGCTGCCACGACTGGCGGCTCGTCGCCGAAATCGCCGCCGAACGCGAGTACCTCGTCCAGCACCTCGGCAAGGGCCCGCTGTTCAGGCTGAGCCTTGGCGAGCCGCTCGACTCCTTGCGCCGCGAGCCGCCGCGCTGGCAACGCCCGATCCGCCTGCAGGAGCGCGGTGGTTTTTGCAGCTACACGCTCGACTGGGCCCATGATGATGGCCGCGTCGAGGCGGTGAGCCTGCGTGCGGCGACCTGGGAACGCGCCGAATCTGAGGCGTCGCACTGGATCGCCACCGAGCACCCGCACATGTACGGACAGGTGAGCTTCACGCGCCTTGAGGCAGCCAA
The DNA here is from genome assembly GCA_038248575.1 of Burkholderiales bacterium. Taxonomy (GTDB): domain Bacteria; phylum Pseudomonadota; class Gammaproteobacteria; order Burkholderiales; family Rhodocyclaceae; genus Propionivibrio. The sequence continues at coordinate 756 of JBBRXI010000432.1, forward strand.
CAGCGGGGGGTAAACGCGCGCTTGTCGGCGCCGCGTTCGGCGAGTGATCGCTGGCTCAAGACCCTCGGACGAAGACCGGTTCGGGCACCAGATCGATGGCAAATTTCCGCCGCACGTCGTGCTGGACCGCGCTCATCAGGGCGCTGACGTCGGCGCCACGCGCGCCACAACGATTGACGAGGACCAGCGCGTGCTGTTCGGACATGGCGACCGGTCCCAGCGCCCGGCCCTTCCAGCCGGCCTGCTCGATCAGCCAGCCAGCGGCGACCTTGACGCGGCCGTCGGGCTGCGCGTAAATCGGCAACGTCGGGTGCTCGACGCGCAGCCGATTGGCCGCGCTCGCGTCGAGCACCGGATTATGGAAGAAGCTGCCGGCGTTGGGTGTCGCGCGCGGGTCGGGCAACTTGCGCTGGCGCAGGCCGATCACCGCTGCAGCGATATCCCGGGCGCTCGGCGTCGCGCGCCCGCCGAGTTCGGCCGCGAGCTCGGCGTAACGCGTGAGCGGCTGCCAGCGCCTGGGCAGGCGAAAGGTCACCGCGGTGATCGCCAGCCGGCCGTCAAGATGCCAGCCCTGCTGCTTGAACACGCTGTCGCGATAGACGAAGCGACAGGCGGCGCGGTCAAGGCAGAGCGCCTCGCCGGTGTCCAGATCGCAGGCTTCGAGCGACGCGAAACGTTCGGCGAGCTCGAGGCCGTAAGCGCCGATGTTCTGAATCGGCGCGGCGCCGACCGTACCCGGGATGAGCGCCAGGTTTTCGAGCCCGGGCCAGCCCCGGGCCAGCGTCCACAAGACGAAATCATGCCAGCCCTCGCCGGCGCCAGCGCGCACGTAAACAGCGTCGGCGTCTTCACCAACGAGTTCGCGGCCGGCGATCGCCATGTGCACAACGAGGCCGTCGATATCGCCGCCGAGCACCAGGTTGCTGCCGCCGCCGAGAACGAAGCGGCGCGCCGCCAGGGGTTTGCCGGCGATCTGCGCGAGCTGCGCCGGGCTCGTTATCTCGGCGTAAAGAGCCGCGCGGCCGGGCAGCGCCAGCGTGTTCTTCGCCGCGAGGTCGACGTCGCGGGCGATGAAATCCGGCAGTCGCGCAGCACGTGACATCAGAGAAGCGGCGCCAACCAGCGTTCGGCTTCGGCACCGGGGAAACCTGCACGCCCGGCCCTGTCGGTTCGCTTGTCGCGGCCGATCTTGATGACCGCAAAATAGCATTCCGATGGGTGCGGGTGGTATAAGCCGGCAACCGCGGGGGCCGGCTTCATTTCAAACGACTCGGTAATCCCCA
>JBBRXI010000433.1:0-2035 GCA_038248575.1 Burkholderiales bacterium
AACGCGGCTACCGGCATAGCTACTGGCGCGGTGGCCCGATCTTGACGAGTTCGTTGTCCGGAGTTGATGTCGCGCTTTGGGACATTCGCGGCAAGGTCAGCAATCTGCCGATCTACAAGCTCCTCGGCGGGGCGGTCCGCACACGGATAAAACTCTACGCGAACTGCGGCCTTTCCGAAGACCCGCAGGAATTTCGCAAGCGCGTTCGAGTCGCAGTGGCGCTCGGCTACAAGGCAGTCAAAATCTATCCCTTGCCGCCGATTGGCTCGGTTGTCGACGTGGCCTCGGTGAAGAAGGTCGTCGCTTCGTGCGAAGCCGTTCGCGACGAACTCGGCGAGCTCGATTTCTCGGTCGATTTTCACGGCAAGCTCACGGCCGCCGCGGCCGTCGTCATTGAGGCGGCAATCCGCCATACGGCGCCCCTGTGGATAGAAGAACCCGTGTCGGCCGAATCGCCACAGGAGTTAAGACGCTGCGTCGAGCGCTTCACGATTCCGATTGCGGTCGGTGAGCGCCTGTTTACACGCTGGGGCTACCTGCCCATCCTCGGACAGCAACTGGCCGGCATCCTGCAGCCCGACGTCTCCAACGCCGGCGGCATTTCGGAGCTGTGGAAAATCGCTGCGCTCGCCGAGGCTTACGGCGTCGCCTTCTGTCCGCACAATCCGAATGGTCCGTTGCAGGTGCTCGCCAGTCTGCATCTTGCAGCGAGCGCACAGATGTTCGGGATGCTCGAACACCGGCATGATTTTCACGAGGAATTTGCGCGGATTGGCGGTCCGCTCGTCGAGATCGGCGACGATGGTTGTTGCGGCCTGCCGCAGGGCGTCGGCCTTGGCGGCGCACCCAACGAGGCGATTTTTTCCCAGCCCGTGCTCGGCAAAATCCACGAGAGTTTCCGGGCTGACGGCGCGATCGACGACTGGTGATCTCGATCCCGCGTCCTTGCGACGCACTCGCTTCGTTTGCGGACAGCATCTTGACCGAAGGCCGTCGGCCCCGGAAAGTCGGGGCCGACGGTCGAGTCTTACAGATACGAATTTGGAATATACATGACCAACGCCGGCACGTAGGTGATCAGGTATAGAACGAAGGTATAAATGATCAAGTGTGGCACGACGTGCCTGACCAATACGACGAAATCAATCTTCGAAAGACCGCAACCAACGTAAAGCACATTGCCGACCGGAGGCGTCAGAAGGCCGATGCACAGTCCGTACACCATGATCACGCCGAAGAATACCGGGTCAAACCCGAGTTTCGTCATGATCGGCAAGAGGATCGGGGCGAGGATCATGATCGACGGAGAGACATCCATCACGCAGCCGACGGCGAGAATGAGGAGGTTGACGATCAACAGGATCAGGTATTTGTTGGTCGTCGCCGCCATGATCATTTCGCCGAGCTGTCGGGGAACCTGCGCAATCGTGATGACGTACGCGACTGCGGTCGCGGTAGCGACCACCAGCATGACCACCGAGGTCGATTTGGCAGACTTGATGAAGATGTTCTTCAGCTGGCCGAATTTGATTCGCTTATAGATCAATACCGACACGACGAGCGCATAGACCGCCGCGACCACGCCCGCTTCCGTCGGGGTGAAGATACCGCTCAATATCCCGCCAAGAATGATGATCGGCAACATGAGGGACGGGATGGCTTCAATGAAGGCGGCTACGATTTCCCGCCGCGAGGCGCGTTCGTAAGTGACGAATACGTCCTTGCGCGTTACGACGCGCCAACTGATGAAGAGCAGCAGGCCGGTAATGATGCCGGGGATGATTCCGCCGAGGAACAATCGCGTGATGGACACACCCCCGACGACACCGAACACCACCATCGGTATGCTCGGCGGGATGATCGGGCCGATGGTGCCGGCGGCGCAGACGATGGCGGTACTCTTGTTGACGTCGTAGCCTTCCTTTTTCATGATCGGCAGAAGGACCGAGCCGATGGCCGAGGTGTCCGCTACCGCTGCGCCGGAAATCCCGGCGAAGATCATGCTCGCCACGATGGCGACGTAGCCGAGACCGCC
>JBBRXI010000434.1:0-2032 GCA_038248575.1 Burkholderiales bacterium
CATGCGGCAAACCGGCAGGTCGATGTCCTGCATGCGCCGCGCCAGCAGGGTGCCGGCGTGGGTTCCGATCTGCCGCGCCTGTATCGACATCGTGCTTAGCGGCGGCCGCCAGTTCGCTGCCGCTTCGACGTCGTCGAAACCGATCAGCGAGACGTCCTGGCCTGGGACGAGACCCAGTTCGTACAGCCCGAGCGTCGCGCCGAAGGCGATCGGATCGTTGTAACAGACGAGGCCGGTCGGCGTTTCGCGCATCGCGAACAGGTTTTTCGTCGCCACCGCCGCGGCGGCAAAACTGTGTCGGCACTCGGTAACCGGCATCGCCTCGACCGGCAGCTGGCGGCTTTTGATGGCGTCGAAAAATCCGCGTCGGCGCATCTGGTTGACCGACGGCGAGGTCGCGCTGCCGATGAAGCCGATGCGCTCGTGGCCGAGATCGAGCAGGTGCTCGGCGGCCCGCCGGCCGCCAAGGCGGTTGTTGATTCCGGCGTAGTCGAACGGCGCGTCCTTGATCAGGCGCAGGACCTGGACGACGGGAACGCCGATGCGTACGTAGGGCGTCAGCGCTTCGCCGCGTGTTCCGCCGACGACGCTGATAATCAGGCCGTCGACGCGCATCTCGAGCATGCGTTGCAAAAAATGGGTCTGGCGCTCCGGTGACTCGTGCGTGTCGGCGATGAAGACGGCTTTGCCGAGCGGGTTGAGAACGTCCTCGACACCTCTCAGGAGATCCGAATAGATCGGGTTGGCGATGTCGGGAATGATCAGGCCAACGGTGTTGGTCAGCGATGAACGCAGGTTGGCGGCGCTGCGGTTATAGACGTAGCCGACTTCGATCATCGCCCGTTCAACCTTGAGCCGCGTTGTCTCGGCGACCAGCGCGCTGTGCCGGCAAACCAGCGACACGGTGGCGCGCGATACGCCGGCAACCCGGGCGACATCCAGCAGCGTAGTCACAAACGATCTCGCAAAAAAAGGTCATTGATCGGCACGTACGGGCCAGCCGTCCGCGGCATGCGTGCGATTATAAATAAATTTGCATTCGGCAATTGGATCGATCTAAAATTTTGCCTGACTGCAGTTTGAACCAGCCGATCGACCCATCCAACTTTGTGGAGCGCAATATGAACAAGGAGCAGGGTTCTTCAATCCTTTCGGGAAAAACCCCGGTCGTCGGCATCAGCGAGCCGGGCTATTCCGACCACAGCGTCGAAGCGGCGATCCTCGAACCGCTCGGCGCCGAGGTTCGCGTCCTGCGCTGTGCCGGCGACCGCGCCAAGCTGCTGACCCTGCTCGACGGCGTCGATGTGCTGATGGTGCGCGACATTCCGCTCGTTGACGCCGAAGTCATCACCCGCCTGCCGGAAAATGGCGGCATCGTCCGCTACGGCGTCGGTGTCGACAACATCGACCTCGAAGCGGCGAAGCAACGCGGAATCAAGGTCGCCAACGTCCCCGACTACGGCGCCGACATCGAAGTCGCCGACCACGCCGCTGCGCTGACGCTGGCGCTCGTCCGTCGCGTTGTCACGCGTGACGCCCAGGTGCGGTGCGGGCAGTGGAATATCGGCCAGAAGGAACCGATTTATCGCATCGCCGGCGCAACGCTCGGCCTGGTCGGTTTCGGCAAGATCGCTCGCTCCTATCTGCAGAGAATGCGCGGCTTCGATATCGGCGAAGTCCTCGTCTTCGACCCCTACATCAGCGATGAATTTGCCGCACAATTCAAGGTCAGGCGTGCAAGCTTCGAGGAAATCTGCGCCCAGGCGCGGATCATTTCACTGCATGCGCCAGCGACCGCCGAGACGCGAAACATGGTTAACGCGCGCACGCTGGCGCTGATGAACGAGAAGACCGCGCTGGTCAACACGTCGCGCGGCGGCCTCGTCGATACGGCGGCGCTCGCCGAAGCGCTCAAGGCCGGCAAGATTTTCGGCGCCGCGCTCGACGTTCTCGACCAGGAACCGATGGCCGCCGATTGCCCGCTGCGCGACCTGAAGAACGTCATTCTGACCGATCATACCGGCTGGTACTC
>JBBRXI010000435.1:0-2020 GCA_038248575.1 Burkholderiales bacterium
CAGTTGCAGCGCAAGGGGCTCAGCGTGCGCCTCGTCGAAATGCAAGCGCAGGTTTTGCCGCAGATGGATGCCAGGATGACCGCACTGCTCGAAGGCGAACTGCGCCGTAACGGCGTCGAGCTGCATCTGGGCGAACAGGTCGTCGGCTTCGAGCCCGACGCATCGCAGCTGCGCTGCCGGCTCGCTTCGGGCGCCGTCATCGACGCCGATCTTGTCGTCATGTCGATCGGCGTGCGCCCGGAAACGGCGCTCGCCAGGGACGCCGGACTCGAACTCGGCGCGCGCGGCCATATCGTCGTTTCCGACTCGATGCAGACCTCGGACCCGGATATCTACGCCGCCGGCGACGCCGTGCAGACGACCGACCGGATACTCGGCGGGCCGACCGTCGTTGCCCTCGGTGGGCCGGCCAACCGCCAGGGCCGGGTCGCCGCCGACCATATCTTCCTCGGCGCGCGTGCGCGGCCGTATCCGGGCTCGCTCGGCACCGCCATCGTGCGTGCTTTCGGCGTCGTCGCCGGCGTCACCGGGTGGACCGAGCAGGCGCTGCAAAAGGCCGGCAAGTCCTACGCCGCGGTGACGGTCAACGACTACCAGCACGCCTCCTATTACCCCGGCGCGACACCGCTGATGCTCAAGATCGTCTGGGACGAGGACAGCGGACGCGTGCTTGGCGCCCAGGCGACGGGCGCTGAAGGCGTCGACAAGCGCATCGACGTGCTGGCGACGGCGATCAGCGGCCGGATGGACGTCGACGACCTCTGCCATCTCGAACTCGCCTACGCACCACCGTTCGGGTCGGCCAAAGACATCGTCAATCTCGCCGGTTTCGCCGCTAGCAACCAGCGCGCCGGCCTCGTCGCCAGCGTCGACCGCCTGCCCGCCGATGCCGCCGTGCAATGCGTCGATGTGCGCGGCAAAGAACTCGCCGACGCGTACCCGGTCGCCGGCGCGGTCAACATCCCCTTTCTGCGTCTGCGCGAAAATCTCGACGCGCTCGATCGCAGCAGGCCGGTTGTCGCGCTCTGTTCACTCGGCAAGATGAGCTATTTCGCGGCACGCGTCCTCGCGCAAAACGGGTTTTCGGTCAAGAGCCTTGCCGGCGGCATTCGCGCGACCATCGACACGAGCATGCCGGCAAAGCTGTAAGCAACGTTTTTTCACCCAAGGAGCAGCACATGAAAAGCAATATTGGCGGTGTCGACCGGGCTCTTCGACTGATCACGGGCCTCGTACTCATCGGGCTTGGCGTCGCCGGAATCGGTGCGCCGTGGACCTTCATCGGCATCGTTCCGCTGGCCACCGGCCTGATCGGCTGGTGTCCGCTCTATCGTTTGCTCGGCATCAACAGCTGCCGGATCTGAACACCGCGCCGCGTGCGCGGCACACGGGTCGGCGTTGGCAATCGTTGCTATGATGGCGGCCTCATCATCCGAGGACGCCTTCGATGCTCGACAATCTGACGCCCATCGTGCTCCACTGGGCGCTCACTTCGCTGTCCTTGTGGGTCGCCAGCCACGTGTTCAACGGCATCCGCTTTGCCGACACGCCGGCGCTCGTCGTCTCGGCACTGCTGCTTGGCCTGGCCAACGCCGTCGTCCGGCCGCTGCTGATCATCCTGACGCTGCCGCTGACGCTCGTCACGCTCGGCTTTTTCCTGCTCGTGATCAACGCGCTGATGCTGCTCCTCGTCTCGGCGCTGGTCCGCGGCTTCACCATATCCGGATTCTGGACGGCCTTCTTCGCCGCGCTGTTCATCACCGTGCTCAGCTCGGTCCTCGGCTTCTTCGTCGACGCCCCCAACGCAACGCCGCTGCGCCCGTCGGGTCACGGTCGCTGGGTGCGATCGGCTGCGCCGTGGGCCGACCCGACGCCGGTGCTGAGCCTGAGTTACCCGGCCGGCAGAACGTCGTTACCGGGATAGATCGCGCGCACCGCCGGCACCCTGGCAATCGACCAGTCGGCGATCGCCCAGGGCCAGAACTCGGCGACCGGCGCGCCGCACAGCGCGGCCGGAACC
>JBBRXI010000436.1:0-2008 GCA_038248575.1 Burkholderiales bacterium
CGTGGATGTCATCGATCAGCGGTCGCGATTTCTTCTCCGGGGCAAACCTGGCGAACTGCGCGTCCGAGTCGTGGCAGCCGAGGCAGACGCGGTTGTCCTGGGACACGATCTTGTGCGGGTCGCCGAGCTTGGCGGCAATCCGCATGAGGTGCGGGTCGTGACACGTCGTGCAGCTAAAGGTCTCGGACAGGTTTTTGGCGTGCACCGATTTGGCGAACTGCTTTTCGATGACGCTGCCGACCTTCGAGTGGCAGTCGGTGCACGTCGTCGTCATCTCGCTGGCGCCGGCCGCGTGCGGGTGCTCGTCGTACCCTTCGTTATGGCATTTGGTGCACGCCAGGCGCTGGTGATCGGAATTGTAGAAGGCGTCCGGGTCGCGCAGCACGGCGCGCAGCTTCTTGAGGTCGAGCCCTTCACTGGGCGGATGCGCGATCCCGGCTTCGCTGTGGCAGGCGAAGCATTCCGCGTTGGCGGCGCGCGTCTTTTCGATCTGCGCCGGGCTCTGCGCAGCGAGCGGCTTGTCTTGGGCGATCGCAGCGCTGGGCAGCAGCGCGGCCAGGCTGGCCAAAAGCAGCGCGTTCATGACCCGGAGAAGCCTATTGGAAGAGCGCATCACACCCCCGTTATGCCTTTAATTTCCGATGGCGCGCAATCACCGCATCGAGCCTTGGCCTTACCGACCGCTCGCAGCGCTGGGGCAATGATATCAGCGACGGAGAACAACAAGAAAATAAATCGCTGCCCTTGCACGCCGCTCGCCGCCGCGCAGCCGAGTCGCAGAAGGGCTATTTTTTGCCACCGGCGCCGAGATAGCGACGCGCTTCGGATAGAATGACGCGCTGGTGATCACGCGGCTTTTCGCCAACGGCAGCAAGCGCGTTGAAACCGAAAAGACGAACACATCGCGTGCCGGAGTCATCGCCGGAACGCCGCCTGGAAACCTTGGATCACACATGTTTTCGCCATCGCGTTCACGTCACGAAGCTCGCTCAAACGCCGGCCAGCCGCGATGAGTAAGAACACCGCACAACACCCGCAGGTTTTACGCGGCATCGTCATGGTCATGTGCGCCGTCGTGATTTTCTCGTTCGGCGATTTCCTCTCCAAATACCTCGCGCGTTTCTATTCGATCGGCCTCATCGTCTGGGCCCGCTACACCTTCCACCTGCTTTTCGTCGTCGTCGTCCTGATGCCGCGCCATGGCCTTGCGCTGGCGCGCACGGCGCGCCCTGGCGTGCAGGCGCTGCGTGGCCTGCTGCTCGCCGTGGCGTCGGTTTTGTTCGTCTGGGCGTTGAAACATATGCCGCTCGCCGAATCAACCGCGATCGCCTACCTCGCGCCGTTGATCGTCACGCTGATGTCGGTCGTCTTTCTCAAGGAAAAAATCGAACTGGCGCGCTGGATCGCCGTCGTCTGCGGCTTCATCGGCGTGCTGACGATTATCCGGCCGGGCAGCAGCGTCTTTTCTTGGGCGGTATTTCTGCCGATGGGCAACGCCGTCGCTTTTGCCGCCTACCAGATCCTCACGCGCCGCCTTTACGGGATCGACAGTCCCTACACATCGATCTTTTACTCCGGCCTGGTCGGCAGCGTGCTGCTCTCGGCAGCGCTGCCGTTTACCTGGATGACGCCGCAAAACGCCCTGCACGCAGCGGCGCTGGTCAGCCTCGGCGTGCTCGGCGGCTTCGGCCATTTGATCCTGATCAAGGCCTACGCCTACGGGCCGGCGTCGCGCCTGGCGCCTTTCGGCTACTCGCAACTGATCTGGGTGATGGCCATCGGATACTTCGCCTTCGGCGATTTTCCCGACCGCTGGTCGCTGCTCGGCATCGCCATTCTCGTCGCCAGCGGCGTCTATACGGCGACACACCAGCGCATCGCCGGATGGCTGCAGCGCGAGGCACAGAGCAACGCTCCGCCGAGCGCTTAAGCGGCGTTGGTCCGCTTGCGGCTTGCTGGCTGGAACTCGAGGTAGCAGCCGCGGTCGTAACTGCGCTGCAGACCTGCC
>JBBRXI010000437.1:0-1997 GCA_038248575.1 Burkholderiales bacterium
CCGGCTCGCTGCCCGGCTCAGCGGCGGATGCGCTGCCCGATTCGCCGGTGGCGCGGGGGCGGCTGCTGACGCCCGCCGGCGTGGCCGTTCTCTACGCGCTTTTCTCGGTCCTGTGGATTACCGCATCAGGCCTGCTGCTCACGCTGAATGTTGCCGACCCGGTCGTGCAAGGGCGGGTTGAGTTGGGCAAAGGCCTGCTCTTTGTCGCCGTCACCAGCACGCTGCTCTATCTGCTGCTCAAACGCTGGCGCGAGCCCTTTCCGGTGCCGCCCGCCGCGTTCGGTGGCGAGGCGCCGCGAGCGGGCCGGCGGCTGTGGCGTAGCGCCACGGTCGCCTTCTTGCTGGCGCTGGTGCCGCTCGCTGGCTTCGTTGTTGTACAGGTCCAGGGGCCGCAGGTCGAAAGCGAGGCGTTTGCCAACCTTGAGGCGATCGCCGAGCTCAAAAGCACCCAAATCGAAAACTGGCTCGACGAACGCATCAACGACGGCGTCGTGATCATGTCGCTGCCCGGCTTCGTCGACCAGGTCGAGCGGCTGCAAAACGGCGATGGCAACCGCGTGCGCAACGAGGTCCGCGAAAACCTCCTCAAAGCCATGGCCGCCCTGCAATACGATGAAGCACTGCTCGTCGATCCGCTCGGCCAGCCGCTCATCAGCCATGGGCAGTCCACCGAGCTGACGGCGACGACGCGAGAGCTCGTGCCCAAGGCGCTGGCGACCGAACAGACGCAGAAAAGCGAAGTATTTGCCGACGCCGAGGGACGCCTGCATTTTGACCTCGTCGTCCCGTTGCTCAAGTTCGACAAGGGCCGGCGTGAGGCGATCGGCGCGGTGATCCTGCACGTCGCACCGGAACGCTTCCTCTTCCCCTATATTCAGCATTGGCCGACGGCGAGCGCCAGCGGCGAAACCGCGCTGGTGCGTCGTGACGGTGATTCACTGTTGTTCATCAATGAATTGCGCCATCGGCGCGGCCCCGGGTTGTCGCTTCGCCTGCCGCTGAACAGCACCGATGTCGTCGGCACGATAGCCGTCGTTTCCGTCACTGCGGGATATCTGAGCGGCAACGATTACCGCGGCGTTCCCGTCCTCGCGGCTCACCGGCCGGTGGCCGGCACCAACTGGACCTTGATCGCCAAACTGGATCGCGCCGAAGTGTTGGCGCCGCTGCATTGGCTCGCTTTCTGGGTCAGTCTGTTCGCCTTCATCGCCATCTCGGCCCAGGCGGCGCTGATGCTCGTTCTCTGGCGCCAGCGGGCGCGCACGCAGAACCTCGAAATGCAGGCGCAGGCGGACAACCATCTGCGACAGTTTTACGACCTGCCGTTTATCGGCATTGCCTTCAGCTCGCCGACCAGCCAGCGATTGTTGAAAGTTAACGATCGTCTGTGCGCCATCCTCGGTTACTCGCGCGCCGAATTGACGACCATGAACTGGGCCGACATAACCGTCACCGAAGACCTTCCGGGCAGCGTTGCCGCCTTCGAGCGCGTCTTGCGCGGCGAGTCGGACGGCTATACGCTCGACAAGCGCTTCGTGCGTAAGGACGGAACGTTCGTTTTTACCGCGATCGACGTCCAGTGCATACGCCGCGTCGACGGCACGCCCGAATACCTGCTGGCGGCGGTGCAGGACATTACCGAGCGGCGCGAGGCCGAAGCGAAGATCCAGCGCCTGACACGCATCTACGCCGCCTTGAGCGAGTGCAACCAGGCGATTGTCCGGTGCACCAATGAAGAAGAATTGTTGCCGCAGGTGTGCCGCTTCGCGGTCGAATTCGGCGGCATGCACATGGCGTGGATCGGCATGCTCGATCCGGACACCTTGCGCCTGAACCCGGTCGCGAGTTTTGGCGACGACGTAGTGGGTTATCTGCAGGGAATACAAGTTTCTGCCGATCCCGAAAGCCCGTTCGGGCATGGCCCCGGCGGTATCGCCGTGCGCGAACGGCGGCCGGTGTGGATCCAGGATTTTCGCGCCGAAGCGAGCATGGAGCCG
>JBBRXI010000438.1:0-1985 GCA_038248575.1 Burkholderiales bacterium
GCTCGCCGCGCCAGACCTCATCGAGCGCATCGTCTGCTCGGCGACGGCGCGCAATCTCCTGCGCGTCTATTTCATGCGCGAACGGCTCAAGGGCTTCGGCAAGGAGAGCAATTTTACGGCGCGTCACGTGCATGTCGTCGGCGCCGGCGTCATGGGCGGCGATATCGCCGCCTGGTGCGCCCGGCAGGGCCTCACGGTCAGCCTGCAGGACCAGGACATCGCGCCGATCGCCGCAGCGCTGGCGCGCGCTGGCGCGAAGATCGGCAAACGCCTTGATGCGCGCGAAGCGCGTGCGTTCGCCGACCGCCTGATAGCGGATCCGGACGGTCACGGCGCGGCGCACGCCGACGTCGTCATCGAAGCGATCGTCGAGAACGCCGAGGCCAAGCGCGCGCTGCTCGCCCGGCTCGAAGCGGTCATGAAACCTGACGCCGTTCTGGCGACCAACACCTCGAGCCTGCGCCTCGAGGACCTGCGCGGCGAACTGGCCAATCCGGCGCGCCTGGTCGGCATTCACTTCTTCAATCCGGTGGCCAAAATACCGCTTGTCGAGGTGGTGACCGCCGACGGCGGCGATGTGGAAATGGCCCGCCGCGCGGCAGCCTTCGTCCGCCAGATCGAGCGCTTGCCGCTGCTGGTGCGCAGCGCGCCGGGTTTTCTCGTCAACGCTGCGCTGGCGCCCTATCTCTTCGCCGCCATGCGCGCCGTCGACGAGGGGCTGGCGCCGCAGACCGTCGATCGGGCGATGGAGGATTTTGGCATGCCGATGGGGCCGATCGAACTCATCGACCTTGTCGGCCTTGACGTTGCCATGGCCGCCGGCAAGGGGCTGTCCGACGCCGGTGCCGAGTCGCCGCGCTGCCTCGCCGAGCGCATCGCCGCCGGGCAACTCGGCAAGAAGAGCGGCCAGGGTTTTTACGCCTACGTCGACGGCAGGCCGGTCAAGCGTGGCGCCGGCGAAGTGCCCGCCGGACTCGCCGGGCGACTGATCGCGCCGCTCATCGAGCGCACCCGGCAACTCGTTGCCGACGGTGTCGTCGCCGACAGCGAACTGGCCGACGCCGGCGTCATTTTCGGCACCGGTTTTGCGCCGTTTACCGGCGGACCGATTCACTACGGAGAACAATTATGAGTGACCACCTTGCCCGGCTGCCCGATAAACAGCCGGCCTTGCGCGTCGTGCCGATGCCTTCCGACGCCAACCAGAACGGCGGCATCTTCGGTGGCTGGATCATGGCCCAGGTTGATGTTGCCGGCGCCACGGTCGCCATGCGGCGCGCCAAGGGACGCGTGACGACGGTCGCCGTCGATTCCTTTGTTTTCAACCAGCCGCTGTCGGTCGGTGATCTCGTCAGCTTTTACGCCGAAGTTATCGCCACTGGGCGGACGTCGCTCAAGGTCCGCGTTGAGGTGTTCGCCGAACGCCACCCCGAGCAGCCGATCACCGTCAAGGTCACCGAAGCGACGTTGAGTTATGTTGCAATAAACCAACAGGGGATCAAGCGCCCGCTGCCGGGCGTCGAACAATAGACCGCTTTTCCCGGGTGCCGCTTTAGAATCGCGGTAAGTTTTCCGCGACGCGCCAGCGCGCGCGGCGGAAACAAACCGACATCCACAGGAGGGTTGTATGGCACAAATGAATGCGATGAAACGGCTTCCGGCGCTGTTGCTGGTCGCCTTTTCCGGCGCCGCAAGTGCGTCGGGTTTCCAGTTGCTCGAGCAGAACGCCAGCGGTATCGGTAACGCCTACGCCGGTTCGGCGGCGGTCGCCGACAACGCCAGCACGATCTACTTCAACCCGGCCGGCATGACGCAGCTCCAGGCGCGCGAGGTTTCCGGCGGACTGTCGCTGGTCAAGCCGAGCTTCTCGTTCAACGACAAGGGATCGAGCGTCGGCGCGCTGACCGGAACAGGCGAGGGCGGTGACGCCGGTGGCTGGGCGGCGATCCCCAACGGCTACGCTTCGTTGGCCTTGAGCAAGGACC
>JBBRXI010000439.1:0-1971 GCA_038248575.1 Burkholderiales bacterium
CCTCGCCGGAAGTTGAAGCGGTATTGAAGCGCACCCTCGGCGTGCCGATCTTCCAGGAGCAGGTGATGCAGCTGGCGATCGTCGCCGCCGGCTTCACGCCCGGCGAGGCCGATCAGTTGCGCCGGTCGATGGCGGCGTGGAAGCGGCGCGGCGGCGTCGGGCATTTGCGCGACCGGCTGGTCGATGGAATGCTCGGCAAGGGCTATTCGCGCGAATTTGCCGAAGCGCTGTTTCGCCAGATCGAGGGCTTCGGCGAATACGGCTTCCCCGAATCGCACGCCGCGAGCTTTGCCCTGCTGGTCTACCTCTCGGCCTGGCTCAAGTGTCACGAACCGGCGGCTTTTCTGGTCGGCTTGCTCAATTCGCAGCCGATGGGCTTCTACTCGGCCGATCAACTCGTTCAGGATGCGCGTCGTCACGGCATCGAAGTGCGGCCACCGGACGTGCAGCACAGCGCCTGGGAGGCCGGCCTCGAGGGCAGCGACGCCGCCGTCCGTCTCGGGCTGCAGCAGATCAGGGGGCTCGGCGCTGCCGCCGGCGAACGCATCGCAGCCGCATGTCCGTTTGCCGATGTTACCGATCTTGCCCGGCGCGCCCGGCTGGGCCGCGACGAGATGGACCGGCTGGCCGCCGCCGGGGCCTTCGCCGAGCTCGCCGGCCACCGCCGGCTGGCGGCTTGGGCGGTCGCCGGCGTGCCGTTGCAGCGCGATCTCCTGTTCGCAGCGCCGGCCCGTGAAACGCCGCTGGCGCTCGCTGCACCCGGCGAAGGCGAGCAGATCCTCGCCGATTATGCGGCCTTGTCGTTAACGCTCGGGCGCCATCCGCTGTGCCTGCTGCGCCAACTCTTCGACGAGCGGCGTTATCTCAAGGCAGCCGACTTGCGCTTGTTCGCGCACCTGCGCCCGGCACGCTGCGTCGGCATCGTCACCTGCCGCCAGCGGCCGGGAAACGCCCAGGTCATATTCCTCACGCTCGAGGATGAAACGGGGCTGACCAACGTCATCATCAAGCCGAAGCTCGCCGAACGTCAGCGCCGCGAAGTGCTCGGTGCGCGCTTGCTCGGCGTTCTTGGCGTCGTGCAGCGCGAAGGTGAGGTCGTGCATCTGCTTGCCCAGCGCCTCGTAGACCACAGCGAACTGTTGGGGCGCCTGCCGACGAGCAGCCGGGACTTTCACTGAACAGCGTCACTGAACAGCGCCACTAAACCGCGTCATTGAACCGCGTCATTGAACCGCGTCATTGAACCGCGTCATTGAACGGCAAGCCCGGCGGGTCGGCTGATGATGCGCTAAACTTGTTCTCCGGCGAATGCTGCGGGGAACTTGTCGCGGTTCTTGCCGAACCAAATTGAACCGGTTTTTCCGCCACTCAATAACGTCATCGCAGGTTGTCATGCTCAGATTGATCCCTCTCTTGTTGCTCGTTATGTCTGCCGCGCCCGTCTGCGCCAATGATCTGCCGACGGCGCTCGGCGCAAGCGTCGCGTCAGCGAACGCGGCAGTGTCGAGCAAACAGATCGAAAAGGCATTGCAGCGCCTGTCCTGGAGCCAGTTCAAGGCGGTCGTCGAAGCGGTTCCGAAGCTGAAGGCCGACGTCGACGCCTACGGGCCGATGGGCTGGGATTTCGTGCGCGCCAACTACCGCGCTTATCCCTGGAAGAAAAGCATCGACAAGCTCGACGACAATCAGAAAAACGAGCTGTTTGAACTCATCCGCAAGGCAAAAAGTAGCGCTCCGTCAGCGCCCTAGCCGCTGCCTTCAGACGCCGGGCGCGCGTTCGGGGCCGACCATGTCGCTGGCGATCACCCAGCGGTCGAAGTCCTCGCCGCTGACATAAGCCGACGCCAGCGCCGCTTCGCGCAGACTGCTTCCTTCGTGGTGCGCGCGCTTGGCGATCTGCGCCGCCTTGTCGTAGCCGATGTGCGGCACGAGGGCGGTGACCAGCATCAGTGAGCGCGCCAGCAGATCAGC
>JBBRXI010000440.1:0-1969 GCA_038248575.1 Burkholderiales bacterium
GACGCTGTTCGCCCAGATCAAGGCAAGGAAAAGGAGTCCACGGGAAAGGGGTCAGTGTAATCTAGAAATTCAAATCTGTTTTGACTACAGGTCGTCCTTATTTCTAAATTACACTGCCCCCTTAGGACTCGCTTTAGACTCAAAATGAATACGTTGCTCATCGAAAATCCCCAGTCCGACGCCTGGGTCAAGGCGAACAACCCGGCCGGACGCTGGGGCGGTTCCGAAGCACTCGTCGGCACAGCGGCGTACCTCGCCTCCGACACGTCGAGCTACGTCAATGGTCAGATCAATTATGTCGACGGCGGCTGGCTGTCGGTCCTTTAATACCAAGGAGACTTCAATGGAAGCATTAGCCTGCGTCCTGCACGCCGAAAAAGATTTGCGCGTCGAGACCGTCCCGGTCGCCGAAATGAGCGACGAGCAGGTGCTCGTGCGCATCGGTGCTGGCGGTATCTGTGGCTCCGACCTGCACTACTACCTGCACGGCGGTTTTGGCGTCGTCCGCGTCAAGCAGCCGATCGTTCTCGGCCATGAAGTCGCCGGCACGGTTGAGGCCGTCGGCGCCAAGGTCACCCGTGTCAAGCCGGGTGACCGCATCGCCTTGAACCCCAGTCGCCCCTGTGGCCAGTGCAAATTCTGTCAGGCCGGCACGCAGCAGCATTGCATCGACATGTGGTTCTACGGCAGCGCGATGCGCATGCCGCACAGCCAGGGCGCTTTCCGCGAACTGATCGTCGCCGAAGAAACCCAGTGCGAACCGGTTGGCGACGCCGTCTCGCTCGGCGAAGCGGCGTGCTGCGAGCCGCTCTCGGTCGCGCTGCACGCCGTGCAGCAGGCCGGATCCTTGGTCGGCAAACGCGTTCTCGTCACCGGATCGGGGCCGATCGGCGCGCTCGTCGTCGCCGCCGCACGTTACGCCGGCGCGCTCGAGGTCGTCGCCACCGACCTGCACGACGCGGCGCTCGAAAAAGCCGTCGAAATGGGCGCGACGCGCACCGTCAACGTCGGCGTCGAACCCGGACTCAAGGCCGATGAATTTACCGCCGACAAGGGTTATTTCGACGTCGCAATCGAATGCACCGGCGTCGGCGCGGTACTGAAAGACGTCATTCCGGCGCTCGCGCCGCGCGGAACAATCGTTCAGGTCGGCGTTGCCGGCGAAGTGGCGATCCCGATCAACGCCATCGTCGGCAAGGAAATACGCCTCGCCGGTTCTTTCCGCTTTCACGGCGACTACGCGCTTGCCGCGCGCCTGATCAAGGAAGGCCGCATCAACGTCAAGCCGATCATCACCGCGACGCTGCCCATCGCTCGCGCCGTCGAGGCCTTCGATCTTGCCGCCGACCGGCGCTCGCAGATGAAGGTGCAGATCACTTTCTAACGCTTCCCGGGAAGGTGACGCCTTGGCCACCCTGATTACCGATGTCAAAGTCATCCTCACCGCGCCCGAGGGAATCAACCTCGTCGTCGTCAAGGTTGAAACCAACCAGCCGGGCCTCAATGGCCTCGGCTGCGCGACGTTCGCCTATCGGCATCTGGCCGTCAAATGCCTGATCGAGGAATATTTGCGGCCGCTGCTCATCGGCCGCGACGCCGAAGCGATCGAGGAACTCTGGCAGCTGATGAACCAGAACGCCTACTGGCGCAACGGGCCGATCGAGAACAACGCCATCTCGGGCGTCGACATGGCGCTCTGGGACATCAAGGGCAAGCTCGCCAATATGCCGCTCTACCAGCTCTTTGGCGGCAAGGTGCGCGAAGGTGTGCCGATCTATCGTCACGCCGACGGCCGCGACCTTGCCGAACTGTGCGCCAACATCGAGAAATACCGCGCCCAAGGCATCACGCATATCCGCTGCCAGAGCGGCGGCTACGGCGGCGGCGCTTACGGCCGCGCGCCCGCTTCGGCGCCGCAGGGCGCACCCGACGGCATCTACCTCGACAGCCGCAAATACATGCGCCAGAC
>JBBRXI010000441.1:0-1957 GCA_038248575.1 Burkholderiales bacterium
GAGACGACCATCGCCACGACTTGCACTTCGTTGTAGAAGCCTTCGGGGAAGAGCGGGCGCAACGGGCGGTCGATGAGGCGCGAGGTCAGCGTTTCCTTCTCCGACGGGCGGCCTTCGCGCTTGAAGAAACCGCCGGGGATGCGGCCGGCGGCGTAGGTCTTTTCAATGTAATCGACGGTGAGCGGGAAAAAATCCTGTCCCGGCTTGACCGATTTATTGCCGACGACGGAGACCAGAACGACCGTGTCGTCGACCGTCACCATGATGACCGCGCCG
Organism: Burkholderiales bacterium; assembly: GCA_038248575.1. Taxonomy (GTDB): domain Bacteria; phylum Pseudomonadota; class Gammaproteobacteria; order Burkholderiales; family Rhodocyclaceae; genus Propionivibrio. Next base: position 277 of record JBBRXI010000441.1, read on the forward strand.
GCCTGACGACCGATTTCGCCGGTTTCCAGCGTGACCTGGTGAGCGCCCCAGGTAAAGGTTTTCTTGACGATAGTAAACATGAATTTCCTCTCTCAATAATTCAACGCGCGCACCCACAACACCGGTGCGCAATCAACGCCAACATGGCGAAAAGTCAATACAACAACAGCGGCGCAGCCCGCAGGGGCTGGCCGCTGTTATCCATTCGAATCGTCTGCACTGCCAACCGCACAGCGGTTCGGCGGGCAGGTTACTTGCGCAGGCCGAGACGGGAAATCAGTGCACGGTAGGAATCGACGTTCGTGCGCTTGAGATAATCGAGCAGCTTGCGCCGGCGGCTGACCATACGCAGCAGGCCGCGACGCGAGTGGAAATCCTTGTTGTGTTCCTTGAAGTGACCGGAAAGGTCATTAATGCGTGCGGTAAGCAGCGCCACCTGGACTTCGGAGGAACCCGAGTCGCCTGCGGCACGCTGATAATCGGTCATGATCTGCGCTTTTTGCGCAACGGTGATCGCCATGTCAAACTCTCTTTCGTGGTAACGACGCAGCCCCAGTTTGATAGAGCCGTGCCAGGTTAAAAAAATGAACGTCCTGATCGCTTGGCGAAGCGAGCCGCGGATTATAGCCGTCCGCCACGGCTGCGGCAAGCGCTGCGCCAAAAGCGCGTGTCAAACGCTCACCAGGCGGCGCGGTTTGACCTGCCCCGTGGTCTCGGCCTCGCCGAGACCGAGCAGCGTGCTCTCGTTGTAGACGCGGCATCTGCCGGATATCCCGTTGCCGCCGTCGGCAAAGCTCACCGGGTTACCGTGCGCGAAGCGCAGCGCGGCTTCGGCGCCCAGTCGAATGACCGGCAGGCTTTGCAAGAGCGCATCGGGAGGCAGCAGGCAGGCCAAGCGCTGCGCCTCGGAAAGACCGTTCAATTGCTCGAGCGTGAGCGCGTCGGCGACCTGCAGGGGGCCGACGGCGGTGCGCCGCAAGGCGGTCAGGTGCGCGCCGCAGCCGAGAACTTCGCCGACGTCTTCAGCGAGCGTACGGATATAGGTGCCCTTGCTGCACGTCACCTGTAATCGGCAGCGCTCGCCGGAGAATTCGAGCAACAGCAACTCGTGAATCGTCACTGCGCGTGCCTGACGTTCGACGGTGACGCCCTGACGGGCGAGTTCGTAGAGCGGTTTTCCGTCGCGCTTCAAGGCCGAATACATCGGTGGAATCTGGCTGATCGGTCCGCGAAAACGCGCCAGCGCGGCGACAAGCTCCGCCTCGCCGAAAGCGATCGGGCGTCGCGAGACGATAAGGCCGTCCGAATCGCCGGTGTCGGTCGTCGCGCCGAACAGCAGCTCCGCTTCGTAGGTTTTGTCGGCGTCGAGCAGATCGGCCGAGAACTTGGTCGCTTCGCCAAAACACAGCGGCAGAAGGCCGGTGGCCAGCGGATCAAGCGTACCCGTGTGTCCGGCCTTGGCCGCCGAGAACAGCCGGCGCGCACCCTGCAAAGCGTAGTTGGACGTCATGCCACCGGCCTTGTCGAGCAGCAGCACGCCGTCGACGCGCTGCCAGGCGCGGCGTGGGGCCTTACTCGTCACCGGACTCGGTTTTTGGCCGCGGGTCGGACGTTTCCGAGATGGCGACGGCTTCGCCGATCAGCTTCGAGAGATCAGCGCCGCGTTCGAGCGACTGATCAA
>JBBRXI010000442.1:0-1937 GCA_038248575.1 Burkholderiales bacterium
ACCACCGAATCGATGCTCAAGTCGGCTCATGTCGAGGTCCATCTGTCGGGTGTTCTGCCGACACTTGCCGAGTTGCGGGGATGCGCGCGAGCCATTCTCAAGGGGTCAATGATCGGCACACTGGTCGGTATCGTCCCGGCGACCGGCGGCGATATTGCCGCCTTCATCTCGTATGGAGAAGCCAAACGCAGTTCGAAGGACGGCGACAAATTTGGCACCGGTGTGCTCGAAGGGGTTGCGGCGCCGGAATCGGCGAACAACGGCTCCACCGGCGCCGCGCTCATTCCCCTGATGACGCTCGGCATTCCGGGTGACGCGGTCACCGCGATCTTTCTCGGCGCGATGATGCTGCAAGGTTTGCGCCCCGGCCCCCTGCTGTTCAAGGATCACGCTGACGTCGTTTACGCGGTCTTCGTCGGCATGATCATGGCCAACGTCATTTTCCTCCTGTTCGGTCTGTTCGCGATCAAGTACCTAGCCCGCGTGGTCAACGTGCCGAAGCCGATCCTTACCCCGATCATTTTTGTGTTGTGCATCGTCGGCTCCTACGCCATCAACAACAACATGTTCGATCTGTGGGTCATGATGCTTTTCGGCGTCATCGGCTATCTGCTGGAAAAGTTCAGGTTTCCGGTATCGCCGATCGTGCTCGGGCTGATTCTCGGGCCGATGGTCGAAAGCGAGTTTCGCCGCAGCCTGCTGCTGTCGCAGGGCGACTACAGCATTTTCTATACACGACCGATTGCCATGCTGATCCTGACGCTGACGCTTTTTTCAGTGATCGCCGCGTACGTACAACAGCGACGTCGGAAGAACAGCGCGCGACTGGCTCAGGCGGGTATTGATGGCGCATCATGACGCGCCTGGCCGAAACCGCTAACAACGGAGTGACGAAGCACGGAGCAAGTAAATTTTGGCGAATTGTTTGTGAATAAATTCAAGGTGATCGCTCCGGCAAACATGCGGCCGGCGGCGCACGAAATGCTCGACGAGACCTGCGAAGTCAGGATCTGGGAGCACAGCGAAGTGATGCCACGTGAGCAGCTTTATGAATGGGTTGCCGACGCCGACGGCCTGTAGGTCAACGGGCACGGCGTCAGGATCGATCCCGGATTGTCGGCGCAGGCGCCGAAACTGCGCGTGATCGCGCAAGCGGCGACCGGCTACGAAAACGCCGACCTCGGAGCTTGCAGCCAGTGGAAAATTCCGTTCAGCAACACGCCCGGCGTGCTCGTCGAAGCGGTCGCTGACCTGGCGTTCGGAATCGTTCTGTCCGCCGCGCGACGCATTCACGAAGGCTGGGATTGGGTCCGCTCGGGAAACTGGGCAAACGGCGAGATGCCTTTCGGTGTCGCGCTGTACGGCAAGACGCTCGGCGTCGTCGGCATGGGCCGCATCGGCGCCGCCGTCGCCAAGCGCGCGCAAGCCAGCGGCATGCAGGTGGTGTATCACAAGCGCAATCGCCGCGAAGACGACGGCTCGCTGAACGTCCGCTATCTTCCCTTCAACGAGTTGCTGGCGAACGCTGATTTCGTCGTCGTCATGCTGCCGTTCTCTGCGGAGCGGCGAGGCATGTTCGGCGCGGCTCAGTTCGCACGGATGAAGCCGGGTGCGTACTTCGTCAATTCGGCGCGTGGCGGGCTGGTCGACACCGACGCGCTGTGCGCTGCCCTGCGCAGCGGACAACTGGGCTACGCGGCGCTCAATGTGACCGACCCCGAAGCCGCTCCCGGCCAATCATCCGCTACTGCAGCTGCCCAATGTGCTGGTAACGCCGCACATCGGCAGCGCCACCGCCGAGACGCGTGATTCGATGGCGCGTCTTGCCGCCGAGAACCTGCTCGCCGGTCTGGCGCAAAAGCCGTTGCCGACCTGCGTCAATCAGGACGTCAATTATCGTTGACCGGAGTTGAGACGGGAGGTTGTCTGTGCGCTTC
>JBBRXI010000443.1:0-1930 GCA_038248575.1 Burkholderiales bacterium
ACATCATCTTCGTCAATCCGGATATTCTTTCGGCCGCCGGTATGCCGAAGGATTCGGTGTTCGTCGCGACATGCGTTGCGGCAGCGATCGGCTCGGCGATCATGGGTTTCTACGCCAATTATCCGATCGCGCTGGCACCGGGAATGGGCCTTAACGCCTACTTCGCCTATGCCGTCGTCCAGGGCATGGGCTTTACCTGGCAAGTAGCGCTCGGCGCCGTTTTCATTTCAGGAACGCTGTTTGTCGTCGTCAGCCTGTTCCGCATCCGCGAAGCGATCGTGAACTCGATCCCGCGCTCGCTCAAGTTCGCCATCTCGGCCGGCATCGGACTCTTCCTGGCGATCATCGGCCTCAAGAATGCCGGTATCATTACCGGCCACCCGGCGACGCTGCTGACACTCGGCGACCTGCACAGCCCCGGCGCGTTGCTCGCCGTCGCTGGCTTCGTCCTGATCGTCGCCCTCGAGCAACGCAAGGTGCCCGGCGCGATCATCATCGGCATCCTCGCGGTGACCATCGTCTCGGTGCTGCTCGGCCTGACGCCGTTTGCCGGGGTCATCGCGGCGCCGCCGTCCATTGCGCCGACCTTCATGCAGATGGATATCGCCGGAGCGCTCAACGCCGGACTACTGACCGTAGTCCTCACTTTCTTCATGGTCGAATTGTTCGACGCCTCGGGGACCTTGATCGGTGTCTGCCACCGCGCCGGCCTGCTCGACGCCGACGGCAAACTGCCGCGCTTGAAGCGCGCGCTGCTCGCCGATTCGGGCGCCATTCTCGCCGGCGCCGTGCTCGGCACGTCGTCAACAACGGCCTACATCGAATCGGCGGCCGGAACGTCGGTCGGCGGGCGGACCGGGCTCACGGCGGTCGTCGTGGCGCTGCTCTTTCTCGCTGCGCTCGTGTTCGCGCCTCTTGCCGGAACGGTCCCTGCTTACGCCACAGCGCCGGCGCTCTGCTATGTCGCGGTACTGATGATCCGCGGACTGTCCGAAATCGACTGGGACGATTTGACCGAAGCCGCGCCGGCGGTGGTCACCGCGATCAGCATGCCGTTCACCTTTTCGATCGCACACGGCATTGCCTTCGGCTTCATCACCTATGCGTCGACCAAGATACTCGCCGGCCGCACGCGCGATCTGTCGCCCATGGTGGCGGTGATCGCCGTCGTGTTCGTACTCAAGTTCGCCTTCCTCTAGGCGCTCGCGTGGACGTCGAATTCTTTTATAGCCGCGTCCGGACAATAGCCGACTGGCCGGAGCCCGGTGTGCAGTTTCGCGACATCACGCCGCTGCTGCGCGACGGCGCGGCGTTTCGCGCGTTGATCGACGCCTTCGCCGAACGCTACACCGACGCCCGCATCGACGCGATCGCCGGTATCGAGGCACGCGGCTTCATCATCGGCGCGGCGCTCGCCTATCGCCTGGGTTGCGGCTTCATCCCGGTGCGCAAGGCCGGCAAACTGCCGTTCGCAACGATGGGCGAAGCGTATACGCTTGAGTACGGCGCGGCGACCGTTGAAGTGCACACCGACGCCGCGGCGCCGGGCGAACATGTGCTCGTCGTCGATGACCTGATGGCCACTGGCGGAACGCTGCTGGCGACGGCCCGTCTGATGCACCGCCTCGGCGCGCGTATCGTCGAAGTGGCGGTGATCATCGATCTGCCGGCGCTCGGCGGCGGCGAGCGCCTCATAGCAGCCGGTGTCCCGCGCTTCGCCTTGCTGACTTACTAAAAAACTCAAAACAACCCCCACCACAGAGGCGCACAGGCGCTGAGTTGCGCAGAGAAAGACTTTCAATCGCGTTTGACTGCTTCGCTTTACTCTGCGTAATCTTTGCGCCCTCTGCGCCTCTGCGCCGGACTTTTCAACCGACGATCCGGCCGGCGAGCGACTGGCCGCTCTGGCTGCTCACCGCCGGCGCGCTCC
>JBBRXI010000444.1:0-1924 GCA_038248575.1 Burkholderiales bacterium
CAGGCGATGATCCGGGCGACGTAGTCGGCAGGAATGATGTCCAGCCGCGTCGGCCCGAAGCTTGGACAGAGGCCCGCTGTGCGCCGGCCGGAAAGAAACTCGCAGAGGTGATAGAAAATCTGGAAGTGAATAATGCGCCCGCTCACGGCATCGCCGACGACCATGCTCGGTCGATGCACGGTGAGCGGCAATCCACCCTCCAGCGCCGCGCGGATGTTCTCCTCGGCGTCGGCCTTGGCTTCTTCGTAGGTGTTATGGAAGTCGCGCTGTGTCGTGATCCATTCTTCCGGAACAGCACCCGCCAGCTTGCCGCCGACGCCAACCGTGCTGACGAACTCCACTTTAACGAGTTGCGCGCAGGCGCGCGCGAAAGCGATGATGTTGAGCGCCGAGTCGACCGACGAGTGCCGCGCCTGTGCGAGCGGCAGGTTCATGCGCACGTTGCCGGCGGCATGAATGACGTGCGTGCATTCAGCGCTTAGCGCCCGATAGGCGTCGTCCGCCAGGGCAAACTGCGGCAGAGTGGCGTCGCCGCGGAAGACTTTTACGCGCGAGCGGATCGCTTCATCGCTGGCGTCGATGCGCCAGAAGGCGAACAGGTTCTCGAGGCGCAAGGCGAGTGCTTCGGCCGTGGGCGCGCGCAGGAGCAGGCGCACTTCGGTCGTTGCATCCTCGAGTAGCAGCGGGACGAGCGCACTGCCAATGGCGCCGGTCGCGCCGGTCACGAAGTAGGTTTTCATAGGCTGATCAACAAAGTAGTGCTGTCGCGGCTCGGCGCCGCAAAAGGTGTGCCGTCGGCGGCGTCGACGCGGGCGCTCAGTTCGTCGAGAAGCGCGGCATAGCTCTTTTCGATATTCGCCCGCCGCATCTTGAGATTGCTGGTGAGTTCGCCGCCGGTGATCGAGAATGGCCGCGTCGTCACGGCCAGCGCCGCCGGGTTGAGATAACGCGGCAGCGCGGCAAGCGCGGCCGCCGCGCCAAGGCGAAGGCTGTCGCCAAGCGCGCCCGGGCCGAGCTGCCAGACGGCGTCGCTGACGACGAGCAGCGCCAGCGGCAAGGTTCGCCCGCTTCCCCAGACAAACGCCTGCTCGACCCCCGCGATCTGCAACAGCAGACCTTCGATCGGATCGGGCGCGACGCGCCGGCCGGTCGACGTTTTGAAAATTGCCGACTTGCGGCCAAGCAAGGTGATGAAGCCGTCGGCGTCGATCTGCGCATGGTCTCCGCTGTGATAGAAGCCCTCGCTGTCGAGACCGTTTTCCACGGCACCGGCAACGCGGCTTTCGCCGAAATAACCGGAAAAGACACCGGGCCCGCGCACCAGCAGCTCGCCGTCGGCGGCGAGACGGACTTCATTGCCCGCGGTCGGACGGCCGACGCTGCCGAAACGACACGCACCGCGCCGGCTGATGGCGATCGGGACGATGTTTTCGCTAAGCCCATACGCTTCGTAAATCGGCACGCCGATGGCGTCAAAGCGTTCGAGCAACGAGATCGCAAGTGGCGCCGATCCACTGATCATGTAGCGCAGGTTGCCGCCGAGGGTGGCGCGCAGATTTTTCAGCACCAGCCGCTCGGCGACCGACCATCGCAGCGCAAGTCCCGAGCTGATCGCCTGACCCTCGCGCCAGGCACGCGCGCGGCGGTCGCCGACAGCGAGCGACCAGTGCACGAGATTCTGTTGCCAGGCCGGTTTCTTTTCGATCGCCGCGTCGATTCCGGCGCTCAGCTTTTCGAAAAACCGTGGTATTCCGATGAAGGTATGCGGCGCGATTCCGGCGATATGGCGCATCAGATCGCGTGGGTCGGCAACGTAAAACGTTTGTGCGCCACAGCCAATCGCCGCGATATTGATCATGCGCTGAAAAAGGTTGGCCAGCGGCAGCCAGCAGGCGGTCCGGGTTTCGCTGCCCGTATCAGGAAA
>JBBRXI010000445.1:0-1920 GCA_038248575.1 Burkholderiales bacterium
AGGCCTACCTGCTGCACGGCGTCACCGGTAGCGGCAAGACCGAGGTCTATCTGCGCCTCGTCGCGCGTGCGCTCGCCGCCGGTCGTCAAGTCCTGCTACTCGTTCCCGAGATCAACCTGACACCGCAGCTCGAGGCGCGGGTGGGCGCGCGCTTTCCCGGCGCCGGACTGGTCAGCCTGCACAGCGAACTTTCCGAAGCGGCGCGCACGCGCAACTGGCGCGCGGCGCTCGAAGGCCGCGCGCGCATTGTTCTCGGCACGCGCCTGGCGATTTTCACGCCGCTGCCCCAACTCGGCCTGATCGTCGTCGACGAAGAACACGATGCGTCGTTCAAGCAGCAGGACGGAATGCGCTACTCGGCCCGCGACGTCGCCGTATTTCGCGCCCAGGAGCGCGATGTAGCCATCGTCCTCGGCTCGGCGACGCCCTCGCTGGAGAGCTGGGCAAACGCCACCGACCCGCGCACGCCGGCCCGCTATTCGCTGCTCACGCTACGCGAGCGTGCCGTCGTCAACGCCCGCCTGCCGGCCGTCCAGCGCATCGACACACGGCGTGAAAAGCTTCAGGACGGCCTCTCGGGCGTCTTGCTGCAGGCTATCGAGAAACGGCTGGCGTGCGGCGAACAGAGCCTGGTCTTCCTCAACCGGCGCGGCTATGCGCCGGTGCTCGCCTGTCCGTGCTGCGGCTGGATATCGCATTGCCACCGCTGTGCAGCAAATCTGGTCGTGCATCTGGCCGACGGTCGCTTGCGCTGTCATCACTGTGGCTTTGAGGCGCGCCTGCCGAGGGCCTGCCCGACTTGTGGCAACCAGGACATTCAGCCCTTCGGCCGCGGCACGCAGCGCCTCGAAGCGGTGCTCGCCGAACGTTTCCCCGCGGCGCGCATCCTGCGCGTCGATCGCGACTCGGCGAAAAGCCGCAAGCAGTGGGAGGTGCTGGTCGAGAAAATTTACGCCGGCGAAGCCGACATCCTGGTCGGCACGCAGATGCTCGCCAAAGGGCATGATTTTCCCAAGCTGACGCTGGTCGGCGCGCTCGGCGCCGACGCCGCGCTGTTTGCCGCCGACTGGCGCGCGCCCGAGCGCCTCTTCGCTCAGCTGATGCAGGTTGCCGGCCGCGCCGGCCGCGCCGATCGGCCCGGCGAAGTGCTGATCCAGACGCAGTTCCCCGACCACCCGCTCTACGCGGCGCTCGTTCGCCATGACTACGCGGCCTTTGCCAACGAGCAATTGCGCGAACGCGAGCAGGCCGGTTTTCCACCGTACAGCGCGCAGGCGATGTTGCGCGCCGAAGCGCCGCTGCTCGCCGATTCGCTCGCTTTCCTGGCCACCGCGCGCGCCGCGCCGCTGCTCGCCGCGCATCCGGCAGTCACGCTCTACGATCCGGTACCGATGCGCATGGCGCGGCGTGCCAACTACGAGCGCGCGCAACTGCTCGCCGAATCGCCGTCAAGACGCGCGCTACAAGCCTTTCTCCCCGGCTGGCGCGACGCCATCGACGCCATCGGGGCACCGGCGCGGCTGCGCTGGCACCTCGAGGTCGACCCGCTCGAGTTCTGAGCACCGCCGACCGCTGCGTGCCGGCGCCCGCGCCGTGCGGGACGAGCGGTGCAAGCGGCAACGGCTGGTTTGACGCGACCGTCGCGGCGTTCGCCGCGCTAGCGTCTGGGTATTCGACGGGGCAGGTCCAGAGCGCTTGAGCACGCTTGCCGAGAACGACGTCGGCGCGCGGCAGCAAATCGCTCGCGCGGTTTAACGCTCGGTTCCTTGCGCTGGCTTTCGCCGGCCGCTCACCAGCAGCCAGATGAGCGTACCGGTCTGGACAACGAAAAGTACGCTAAAGGCGTGGCGGTGGGCGATTGCCGTACTGTAACCGGCGGCCTCGGATAGCTCGATGAGAACGCCGATGCCCCATTGCGCG
>JBBRXI010000446.1:0-1896 GCA_038248575.1 Burkholderiales bacterium
CAACAGCCATCGAATCACTATTGCCGGGTTTTGTGGAAAAACACATGTCGGAAGACCTAAAAGCACGTGGTTTCGGGAAAAAACAGTTTCTGCCAACTCGGCGAGATTATCAAAACCACCACCGATCTGGCGGTCAATAATATGTTCGACAAGAAGTATTACTCGTACGCCTTGGTCAACAGTTCGACTAATCCGACTACGTTCAACGCCTATCCTGATCTCTCGCGTAAGGTAATGGCAACATTCGAATATAAATTCCGCTAAGCCATGCCGACCCGTCGCCGCGCCACGCTGATTCTGGCCGCCCTCGCCGTACTGGCGTTGGCCAGTATCGTGCTGGCGCTGATGGCGGGCAGCGTGAGCGTTCCTTTCAGCGAGGTGTGCTCGGCGATGCTTGGCGAACCGGGCGGCGTCGCCGGCGACGTCGTGCGCAAGCTGCGCCTGCCGCGCGCACTCGCCGCTTTTGCCTGCGGTGGGCTGCTCGCACTGGCCGGCGCGTTGCTCCAGGTGTTGTTGCGTAATCCGCTCGCCGACCCCTACGTGCTGGGCATTTCTGGCGGCGCGGGCGTCGGCGCGCTGACTGCCATTCTGCTCGGTTTTGGCGTCGCCGGGATCAGCGGCTCGGCTTTTCTCGGCGCGCTCGCCGCGATGCTGCTGGTCTTTGGCCTGGCGCACGGCGACGGCAGCTGGACGCAGACGCGGCTCCTGCTGACCGGTGTCATCGTCGCCTCCGGCTGTGGTGCGGCGGTGGCGCTGATGCTCTCGATTGCGCCCGACGACAAGCTGCGCGGCATGCTCTTCTGGCTGATGGGCGACCTCTCGCAGGCCACCGACCCGCAACTCGTGCTAATCGTTCTCGCCGCCGCGCTGCTCGTCTGTCTGCCGTTCGCGCGCGAACTCAACCTTCTCGCGCGCGGCGCCGACATGGCACAAGCGCTTGGCGTGCGCGTCAGTCTGTTGCGCCGCGGCGTCTATGTCGTCGCCTCGTTGGCCACCGCCGCAGCCGTCACGCAAGCCGGATCGATTGGCTTTATCGGTCTCATCGTCCCGCATCTCGTGCGCCTTGCCGTCGGCAACGATCAACGCGTGCTGCTCCCCGCCTCGGTGCTCGCCGGCGGCAGCCTGCTCGTGGTCGCCGACACGCTGGCGCGCACGGTGATTGCGCCGCAGCAACTGCCGGTCGGCGTGTTGACGGCGCTGATCGGCGTTCCGGTTTTTCTCTTCCTGCTGACGCGGGATCGGCAGAGGCGATGAAATGAACGCCACGACGCCGCTGCTGCATACCGACCAGCTCACCGTCGGCATCGCCGACAAGACTTTTTGCCGTGGGCTGGAGCTCACCCTGCGGCCCGGCGAGCGCATGGCGATCCTCGGCCGCAACGGCGCCGGCAAATCGACGATTCTCTCGGTACTGGCTGGTCTGCGGGCGCCGCAGGGCGGCGAAGTGCGCATTGCCGGCAGCAGTTATTCCGCGCTCGGCGCGCGCAAAAGCGCGCTGATTCGCGGCTGGCTGCCACAGGCGCGCGGCGACGCCTTCGCTTCGACGGTGCTCGAGACGGCGCTCGTCGGCCGCCATCCGCACCTCGCGCGCTGGGGCTGGGAAACCGCCAAGGACGCGCGCATCGTTCGCCAGGCGCTCGCCGCGGTCGATCTTGCCGCGCTCGAGCAACGCGACATCCAGACGCTCTCAGGCGGCGAGCGGCAGCGCCTGGCGATCGCCACGCTGCTGGCTCAGGCGCCGCAACTCTTTCTGCTCGACGAGCCGATCGCCCACCTCGACCTCAAACACCAGATCGCCGTTCTCGAACTCTTTGCCGGCGCTGCGCGCGACTGTGGCGCGGCGGTCGCCATGGTGCTGCACGACCCGGCACTGGCCTGGCGCTTTTGCGACCGCGC
>JBBRXI010000447.1:0-1886 GCA_038248575.1 Burkholderiales bacterium
AGCACGCGCTTGCCCTTGAGACGGGCGCGCCAGGGGTCGAGCGCCGCGTTGATTATTGCTTCCTCGCGTTCGATCAGCGCCTCTGTGCGTGCCGTGAGATCGTCGTCGCCGAGCAAGCCGGCGAAATCGCGCAGTGCTTGCGAGGTGTCGGCAATGCCTTAAAAACTGCCTTCGAAGAAGGGCACGCCCCAGTCTTCCTGCACCTTGCGCGCCACATTGAGCAGCGCCTTGGCGCACACTACCATGCTCGCTTCGGCGCGGTGCATGGTTTGAATATCGCGATAGAGAGAATCGCCCGAGAGCGAGGCGATGAGGCGCAGGCCGAGTTCGTCGAACAGCGGCGCGACGTGCCAGAACTCGCCGGCGATGTTGTACTCGCCGATCAGCGTCACGTCGTGCACCTTGATACCCGGCCGTTGGGCTGATTCCGGCACCGGGTCCGGCTCGCGCGTGCCGATCACATGCTTGAACATGGCACCGCCGGCAATGCGATTGCCGAGATTTTTGGTGCCGTAGAAACCGGCGCAATCAATCGGCACCACCGGCACGTCCCAGCGTTCGGCGGCGGCCTTGCACACGGCTTCCAGATCGTCGCCGATCATCGCCGTGATGCAGGTGGCGTAAACAAAAACCGCCGCCGGCGCGTAGTCGTCGATGGCTTGCTTGATGGCGTGGAACAGGCGCTTTTCGCCGCGCCCCATGATCACATCCTGCTCGGTCAGATCGGTCGTCATGCCGATGCGGTAGAGCGCGGGGCCGGTCGTGCGCGTTCCCCGGTTATCCCACGAACTGCCGGCGCAAGCGATGGAGCCATGCACGATGTGCGCGACGTCGGCAATCGGCAGCAGCGCGATCTGTGCGCCGTCGAAGGTGCAACCGCCCGCCGTTGCACCGGGCTTGGGCCGGGCGCAACCGGATTTTTCCTTCGCGTTGTGAGCGCAGGCCGGTTCGTTGAGCAGAACCGCGATCTCGCTGGTTTTCATGGTGGCATCCTTTCGGGTGTCACAATGCAATCGCCGTGCCCACCGGCAAGCGACTGATTTACAAAGGTTTTGCGCTCGACAATTTTGTGACAATCGCGACAGCTACTGAAAACTGGAGGAAATGGATTGTCACAAACGCGACATTCGGCACGGGTGAGGCGCGCATCGGAGCGCCCGGAGCGTGAGCCCGATGCCAAACGCCGCAATCGGCTGGAACGCCCGTCAACTGGCGATCTGCGAGGCACGTCCTCTGTAAGCCAGTTTTTACGCGAACCTCCAAGGCATTAACTCATAGAACGCCTATTCATGCGGGTTGCAGAGGCATAGCGTGGTGGCGCGCTTGTTCGTGCTTTTCGCCGCCAACGCGCGCGCGGAGCAAGGTGGAAGAAGTCTTGCTTAGGACTACCCAAGCCACCGAGGAAACGACCATGCCGAACGAAACCGTCGCCCCCATTCACCACGCCCGCCATCCCGAGGATCTGGCCACGCTGGCCTTTGCCGGCGTCATCGCCCAATCGTTGCAGACCAGCCGCCAGCCCCTGATTCGCGGCCTCAGCGAAAGCTGCTTCCAGAGCCTGCTCAAGGAATACTTCTCCGGGCTGGCCTGCGCCAACGGCGACGGAGTAGGAGTCGGGACAGCTCCGTATGACGAGTTCGACGAACTCGTCGACCTGCTGCTTGAACACCGCGCCTCGTCCAGAGAACAGGAAAGCTGGCTAGCCTACGCCATCGCCTCCGCCGCGATGGGCGAGAACCATCTCTGGCAGGATATGGGACTGCCCAGCCGCAAGGTGCTTTCCGACCTCATGCAGACGCATTTCCCGACGCTCGCCGCGCGCAATATCGGCGACATGAAATGGAAGAAATTCTTCTACCGCCAATTGTGCGAACGCGCCGGCATAC
>JBBRXI010000448.1:0-1879 GCA_038248575.1 Burkholderiales bacterium
GCACCCCCTATTGCCCGGAGCACCAGCAGCCGCTGGATTCACAGACCGTCTCGCAGATGGTTGATCACGTGCTCGCCCTGCCCGCCGAAAGCCGGCTGATGATCCTGGCGCCGGTGGTGGCCAATCGCAAGGGCGAGCAGCTCGAACTCTTTGCCGAACTGCGCGCACAGGGCTTTGCCCGTTTGCGTGTCGATGGAAAAACCTACGAAATCGACGCCCTGCCGAAACTGGCCAAGACACACAAACATACGGTCGATGTGGTCGTCGACCGCCTCAAGGTGCGCGACGACATGCGCCAGCGCCTGGCCGAATCGTTTGAAACGGCTTTGCGTCACGCCGATGGCCGCGCCATCGCCTATGAGATGGATTCCGGGAAGGAACACCTGTTCTCGGCCAAATTCGCCTGCCCGGCCTGCTCGTATTCGCTGCAGGAACTCGAACCGCGAATCTTTTCGTTCAATAACCCGATGGGCGCCTGCCCGACCTGCGACGGCCTCGGCGTGATCCAGTTCTTCGACCCCAAACGCATCGTCGCCCGCCCCGACTTGTCGCTGGCCGCCGGTGCCATTCGCGGCTGGGACCGGCGCAACGCGTTCTACTTCCAGATGCTCGGCTCGCTGGCAGCACACTACGCTTTTGATGTCGAAACACCGTTCGCCGATTTGCCGGAACGTACTCGGAACGTCCTGCTCTATGGCTCAGGACGCGAATCAGTCCCCTTCAGCTATCTCAACGAGCGCGGCAAAAGCACAATGCGCGAGCACAGCTTCGAGGGTATCGTCGATAACTTTGAACGCCGCTATAAGGAAACCGACTCGGTGGCCGTTCGTGAAGAACTCGCCAAACTGATCAGCAACAAAATCTGCCCGGGTTGCGCGGGTGCCCGACTGCGTGAAGAAGCACGAAACGTGCGTCTTGGAACATCGACCGCTTCATTAACCCTGCATGAAATCAGCCGCCTGCCGCTGGCCCAGGCGCGCGACCATTTTCTATCGCTGCATCTGGTTGGCAACAAGGCGCAGGTCGCCGAAAAAATCCTTAAGGAAATTACCAGCCGCCTGCAGTTCCTGATCAATGTCGGGCTGGATTATCTTTCGCTCGACCGCTCGGCAGAAACGCTCTCGGGCGGTGAAGCACAGCGTATTCGCCTGGCCTCGCAGATCGGCTCGGGCTTGACCGGCGTCATGTATGTACTCGACGAGCCGTCGATCGGTCTGCACCAGCGCGACAACAACCGCCTGCTGCAAACGCTCAAGCAACTGCGCGACATCGGCAACACGGTGATCGTCGTCGAGCACGACGAAGAGGCCATCCGCAGCGCCGATTACGTCGTTGACATCGGCCCTGGCGCCGGCGTGCACGGCGGATTCATCGTCGCCGAAGGAACGCCAGAACAAATCGCCGGCAATCAGGCATCGATGACCGGCGATTATCTTTCCGGCCGGCGCCGCATCGAAGCACCCGGCAAACCGCGCCAGCCCGACCCGGCACGCCATTTGACGCTAAGCGGCGCACGCGGCAACAACCTGAAGAATGTCACTCTCGACCTGCCGGTCGGTTTGTTCACCTGCATTACCGGCGTGTCCGGTTCCGGCAAATCAACGCTGATCAACGACACGCTCTACGCCGCTGCCGCGCGGCACCTTTACGGCTCGACGGGCGAACCCGCCGAGCATGACGAAATCGTTGGCCTCGACCACTTCGACAAGGTGATCAACGTCGATCAGTCGCCGATCGGCCGCACGCCGCGCTCCAACCCGGCCACCTACACCGGGCTGCTGACGCCGATCCGCGAACTGTTCGCCGGAGTGCCGGAATCGCGTTCGCGCGGCTACAGCCCCGGTCGCTTCTCGTTCAACGTCAAGGGCGGTCGTTGCGA
>JBBRXI010000449.1:0-1873 GCA_038248575.1 Burkholderiales bacterium
GCGAGCAGCGCGAGCACCGACGCTGCGGCGAACGAGCCGATGGCGTTGTATTCGTTGTAAAGAATCTCGACGTGCAGCGGCAGCGTGTTGGTCTCGCCGCGAATGTGGCCGGAGACGACCGAGACGGCGCCGAATTCGCCCATCGCGCGGGCGTTGGCGAGAATCACACCGTAGAGCAGGCCCCATTTGATATTCGGCAAGGTGACACGGATAAACATCTGAAAGCCTGTGGCGCCGAGCGAGATCGCTGCTTCCTCCTCTTCGCGGCCCTGCGCCTGCATGAGCGGAATGAGTTCGCGGGCAATGAAGGGGAAGGTGATGAACAGCGTGACGATGATCATTCCGGGCAGCGCGAAGACGATCTTGATGTCGTGCGCCATAAGCCAGGGGCCGAAGACGCCCTGAGCGCCGAAAATGAGCAGGAAGACGAGTCCGACGACGACCGGCGAGACGGCAAAGGGCAGGTCGATCAGGGTGATCAGTAGGCTTTTGCCGCGAAAGTCGAACTTGGCGATCGCCCACGCCGCGCTGACGCCGAAAAAAATATTGAAGGGCAGGACGACGAGCGCGATGAACACCGTCAGCCTCATCGCGTAGAGCGCTTCCGGCTCACGCAGCGCGCCAAGGTAGGCCGACCAGCCACCGGACAGCGCCTCGACGAAGACGGCGAGCAGCGGCAGGGCGAGGAAGAAGAAGAGAAAGCCGAGGCCGACGGCGGTCAGCGTCAGCCGTACCCAGCGCGGCTCGGCAGTCGCCATGCGCAGCGTCGGGGCGCTCATGTGGCCGCCGTGACTGCGGCCGGCGTCGCAGCGCTGGTCGCCACGCCGTGCCCACCGCGCGAGCTGTCGCGGTTTGCCGTCCACCATTGCAGCGCGTTGGCGGCAAGCAGGAGGACGAAGGAGATGATCAGCATGACGCAGGCGAGTGCGGCGGCGCCGATGACGTCGTACTGTTCGAGTTTGGAGATGATCAGCAAGGGCGTGATTTCCGAGATCAGCGGCATGTTGCCGGCGATGAAAATGACCGAGCCGTACTCGCCGATGGCGCGTGAAAAGGCCAGCGTAAATCCGGTCAGCAGGGCCGGAACGATCGCCGGTAACAGCACACGACGAAAGATCTGCAGGCGCGAGGCACCGAGTGTCGCTGCCGCCTCCTCGATTTCCGGCTCGATGTCCTCGAGCACCGGTTGCAGCGTACGCACGACGAAAGGCAGGCTGATGAAGGTCAGCGCGACGACGATGCCGAGGGGAGTGAATGCGACCTTGATGCCGAACGGTTCGAGCTGGCGGCCGATCCAGCCGTTGCCGGCGTAGAGCGTCGCCAGCGTGATGCCGGCGACCGAGGTCGGCAGGGCGAAGGGCAGGTCGACGAGCGAATCGACGAGGCGCTTGCCGGGAAACGAATAGCGCACGAGGACCCAGGCGACGATCAGGCCGAAGACCGCGTTGATCGACGCGGCGAGCAGCGACGCGCCGAAGGTCACGCGGTACGAAGCGAGCGCCCGCTCACCGCTGGCGATATCCCAGAACTGAGCGAGGCTCAGCGAACTCGCGGTCATCAGCAGCCCGGCGAGCGGCAGCAGGATGAGCAGCGAGAGATAGACGAGGGTGCAGCCGAGTGAGAGGCCGAAGCCGGGGAGGACGCGGTTTTTCATGTTTTTCTTAGCCGTGGGCCGCGCCGACTATTGGTTCGGCGACATTATGTTTGCATTCGTCACCCCGGCGAAGGCCGGGGTCCAGGTGAGAAACCTCTGCGTTGACTGGATTCCGGGCTCTGCACTTCCTTCGCTCGCTTCATGTTTTTCTTAGCCGTGGGCCGCGCCGACTATTAGTTCGGCGACGTTATGTTTGCATTCGTCACCCCGGCGAAGGCC
>JBBRXI010000450.1:0-1852 GCA_038248575.1 Burkholderiales bacterium
AGAGAACGACGGTCGAGTCAAGGTGCAGGAAGGTGGTCGCCGGCGACGGGTCGGTCAGGTCGTCGGCCGGAACATAGACGGCCTGGATCGAGGTGATCGAGCCGACCTTGGTCGACGTGATGCGTTCCTGCAGACGGCCCATTTCTTCGGCCAGCGTCGGCTGGTAGCCAACCGCCGACGGCATGCGCCCGAGCAGCGCCGAGACTTCGGTTCCGGCCAGCGTGTAGCGGTAGATGTTATCGACGAAAAAGAGGATGTCGCGGCCGTCGTCGCGGAAGCGCTCGGCCATCGTCAGACCGGTCAGCGCGACGCGCAGGCGGTTGCCCGGCGGCTCGTTCATCTGGCCGAAGACCATCGCCACCTTGTCGAGGACGTTCGAGTCCTTCATTTCGTGGTAGAAGTCGTTGCCCTCGCGGGTGCGCTCGCCGACGCCGGCGAAGACCGAAAGACCGGCGTGCTGCTTGGCGATGTTGTTGATGAGTTCCATCATATTGACCGTCTTGCCGACGCCGGCGCCGCCGAACAGGCCGACCTTGCCGCCCTTGGCGAACGGGCAGACGAGGTCGATGACCTTGATCCCCGTTTCGAGCAGGTCAACCGACGGCGACAGCTCGTCGAACTTTGGCGCGCTCTGGTGGATTGCGCGCCGCTCGTCGGTGGCGATCGGCCCGGCCTCGTCGATCGGCCGACCGAGGACGTTCATGATGCGGCCGATCGTCGCTTCGCCGACCGGCACCGAGATCGCCGCGCCGGTGCCATTGACCTTCATGCCGCGGCGCAGGCCGTCGGACGAGCCCATGGCGATGGTGCGCACGACCCCGTCGCCCAGTTGCTGCTGGACCTCGAAGGTCAGATCGCTTTCGCAACCGTCGTGTTCTTCGGTCTTATCGAGCACCAGCGCGTCGTATATCCCAGGCAGCTCAGCGCGCGGGAACTGGATGTCCACCACGGCGCCGATGCACTGAACAATGTTTCCTTGACTCATCGTCGTATCCTTCAATCGATCTTGAAATGCAGTTGAAACAGGGAGCATTCGAACCATTTTCTGCTCGGCTCAAACCGCCGCTGCGCCGCCGACGATTTCTGAAAGCTCTTTGGTGATCGCCGCCTGGCGTGCCTTGTTGTAGACCAGCTTCAATTCGCCGATGACGTCCTTGGCGTTGTCGGAGGCCGACTTCATGGCAACCATGCGCGCGCTCTGTTCGGAAGCCATGTTCTCGGCAACCGCCTGATAGAGCATGGCTTCGACATAGCGCACGAGCAGCGCGTCGATGGCCACCTTGGCCTCGGGCTCGTAGATGTAATCCCAGTTGTTGTGGTTGTTGCGACCGACCAGGTCGCCGGAGAGCGGCAACAGCTGTTCGATGACCGGCTCCTGCTTCATGGTGTTGATGAAGCGGGTATAGGCGATATAGAGGACGTCTATTTCACCGTTGATATAGGCGTCGAACTGGACTTTCGCCGGACCGATCAGCTTTTCGAGACGCGGCGTATCGCCGAGGGCGACGACGTGCGAAACGACGTTCGCTCCACTGCGCAGCATGAACGAGAAGCCCTTGTTGCCGATCGCCGTCACCTGCAGCTTCTTGCCCTGCGCGTCCCACTCCTTCATCCGGCCGAGCGACAGGCGCAGAATATTGGTGTTGAGGCCGCCGCACAGACCCTTATCGGAGGTCACGGCGATCAGGCCGACAGCCTTGATCGTCTCGCGGTCGTCGAGGAAGGGATGGCTGTAGTCGGTCAGCGCGTGCGACAGATTGCCGGCGACGTGACGCAGCTTTTCGCCGTACGGACGCGCCGCACGCATACGGTCCTGCGCCTTGCGCATTTTCGACGCGGCGACCATCTCCAT
>JBBRXI010000451.1:0-1836 GCA_038248575.1 Burkholderiales bacterium
GGCAAGCACAAGCCGCACTATTATCCTCGTCCGCGCTGAGCGGGTCAAACGCCATGAGCGCCATAAGAGATATTTCGGTGCGGTGCGGCGAACGACGTCATCACTCGTGCCCCGGCTAGGTCGGCAGCGGCGCGAACAGCGCGGCGATGTCGTCCTCGCCGAATTTGAGCGCGATACTGCGATCCTCGGAGAGAATACCGGCGGCAAGTTCGGCCTTGCGTTCCTGCAAGGCGAGGATTTTTTCCTCGATGCTGCCGGCGACGATGAGCTTGTAGACGAACACCGGCTTGTCCTGACCGAGGCGGTGCGCGCGGTCGGTCGCCTGGTTCTCGACGGCCGGATTCCACCATGGATCGTAGTGGATCACGGTGTCGGCGGCGGTCAGGTTAAGGCCAACGCCGCCGGCCTTGAGGCTGATCAGAAATATCGGGACTTCGCCAGCCTGGAAGCGACGCACCGGCGTTTCGCGGTCGTTTGTATCACCGGTCAGGATCACGTAATCAAGACCGGCGCCCTTCAGTCGCGCTTCGATCAGCGCCAGCATGCTGGTGAACTGCGAGAAGAGCAGAATGCGCCGGCCCTCGTCGACCTGCTCGGGCAGCATGGTCATCAGGAGGTCGAGCTTGGCGCGCTCCTTGACCCGCTGCGCCGAGGCGGCCTTGACCAGACGCGGGTCGCAACAGACCTGACGCAGTTTGAGCAGGGCGTCGAGAATGACGATCTGGCTGCGTCCGAAACCGCGGCTGGCGACTTCCTCGCGCACCATCGCGTCCATCGCCGCGCGTATCGTCTCGTAAAGGTCGCGCTGACCGCCGGCCAGTTCGACCTTGCGCACAATGATCGTTTTGGGCGGCAACTCACGCGCGACTTCTTCCTTCTTGCGGCGCAGGATGAAGGGACGTATGCGCCGCGCCAAAAGATCGCGGCGCGGCACGTCGCCCAGCTTTTCGATCGGCGTGCGCCAGTACTTGGTGAACGTATTGCTGTCACCGAGAAAACCGGGCAGCAGAAAATCAAACTGGCTCCACAACTCGCCGAGATGGTTCTCGAGCGGCGTCCCGGTCAGGCACAGGCGGTGGCGGGCGTCTATCTTGCGCACCACTTCGGCGCCCTGGCTGCGCGCATTCTTGACGGTTTGCGCTTCATCGAGAATCAGCAGGTGGTAGCGCTGCTGGGTGAGCACCGCCGAGTCGCGCCAGAGCAGCGGATAGGTCGTCAACACGACGTCGTGCCGGGCTATTTCGGCGAAGCGACTTTTTCGTTCTGCACCGTGCAGCGAGAGTATCGAGAGGCCGGGCGCGAAACGCGCCGCTTCGTTTTTCCAGTTGAAAATAAGCGAGGTCGGCAAGACGATCAGCGCCGGCAGGTCGAGCCGTCCGGCTTCCTTTTCGACCAGCAGATGCGCCAGCGCCTGCGCCGTTTTGCCAAGGCCCATGTCGTCGGCGAGGATTCCCGAGAGCTCGTGCTGGCGCAGAAACTGCAGCCAGGCCAAGCCTTCCTTCTGGTACCCGCGCAACTCGAGGCCGAGGCCGGCCGGCGTGGCGATATCGCCGATTTCCTGCGCTGCCGACAGTCGTTCGGCAAGCGCCAGCACGTCGCGTTGCCCGCGAAATTGCCAGCGGCTGGTATCGTTGAGTTCAGCCAGGCGTGGCGCGTCAAAACGCGAGACGCGCAGCGTGTTGCCGTCGGAAAAACCATCGAACAGGTCGATCAAGGTCGCGGCGAGCGGTTTCAAACGGCCAGCCGGGACGCGGATGCGCAAATTGGTCGCGGTGCGCAGCTCAATCGGCTCGTCGTCGGCAATCAGGTGCAGCAGCGGCGGCTCCAGCCAGCGCC
>JBBRXI010000452.1:0-1790 GCA_038248575.1 Burkholderiales bacterium
CATTCCGAGGCGCTCTATCTCACCTCGAGTTACGTCTTCGACAGCGCGGCGCAGGCCGCCGCGCGTTTTTCCGGAGAAGAAGAAGGCAACGTCTATTCGCGCTTCACCAATCCGACGGTCGCCGCTTTTCAGGAACGCCTGGCGGCGCTCGAAGGGGCCGAGTCTTGCGTTGCGACGGCCTCCGGCATGTCGGCGATTCTCGCGCTAGTCATGGCATTGTGCAGTTCCGGCGACCATATCGTCGCCTCGACCGGGCTCTTTGGTGCGACGCAGCAACTGCTCGGCAACATCATGGCGCGCTTTGGCGTGCGCACCACGTTTGTCTCGCAGACCGACGTCGCTGCCTGGGACGCGGCGATTCGCCCCGAGACCCGACTGTTTTTCCTCGAGACGCCGTCCAATCCGCTCACCGAAATTTCCGATATCGCCGCGCTGGTCGGCGTCGCGCACGCCCGGGGCATCCTCGTTGCCGTCGATAACTGTTTTTGCACGCCGATTCTGCAGCGCCCGCTCGACCTGGGCGCCGACCTCGTCGTGCATTCAGCGACCAAGTTTCTTGACGGGCAGGGGCGCGTGCTTGGCGGTGCCGTGGCCGGTGGCAAGCCACTGACCGACGAAGTGCTCAAGTTCCTGCGCACCGCCGGACCGACGCTTTCGGCATTCAACGCCTGGGTCTTGCTCAAGGGGATGGAGACACTCAAGATCCGGCTCGAGGCGCAGTCGGCGGCGGCGCTTCAACTCGCGCGCTGGTTGGAGGCGCACGCCAAGGTCGCCCGCGTCTATTACCCCGGCCTTCCCTCGCACCCGCAGTTCGAGCTTGCCAGTCGGCAGCAAACGAGCGGCGGCGCGATCGTCGCTTTCGCAGTCAAAGGCGAGCGCGCCGAGGCGTGGAAAGTCATCGATGCCTGCCGGCTGCTCTCGATCACGGCGAACCTCGGCGACACCAAGACGACGCTGACGCACCCGGCGACGACGACGCACGGGCGAATTACCGCCGAGCAGCGCGCCGCCAGCGGCATCACCGAGAGTTTGCTGCGCGTTGCTGTCGGGCTCGAAGCCGTCGTCGATCTGCAGACCGACCTCGAGCGCGGACTCTCTTCGCTCTAGCGCGCGCTTCGCCCGTAGCTTCTCTCGTCGCCTCGCGCGCGGCCTTATTCGACGCGCACGCGGGACGTACGCGCCGGGCGCAGCAGCGCGGCGCGCTCGGCCATTGTCGTATCGAGCGTGTCCTTGACCTTGGCCGGCAGCAGGAAGTAGGTCATCAGACTCGACCCGGCGCAAAGCAGCCAGAACATCAGGAAGCCGATCGAGTAAGTGGCCAGCGCTGACAAGGCGACCGGCCGGCCGAGCAGATAAAGTTGCTGCGGATCGATCGCCGTAAAGAACACGACTTCGGCGATCCCGGCGGCAATGAACGCCGGCCAGAGTATCCAGATGATGTGCTTCATGAGCCCCCCCCCGCGAAACGCGGCGCCGGTAAAACGCCGTGCCGTTCGAGTCGCTGGCGGCGGACTCGTTCAATGCCTCCCTTCAGTCATGCCCGTTGGTCGCTAATCCATTGATTGATGCAGCGACGGGCGCTGTCGATCAGTTCACCGGCAGTCAGGCCGACCGGCCCGCAGCCGGCAGCAACGAGGTGGTCGGCGGCAGCGCCGTGCAGATGGACGCCGGCGAGCAGCGCGGCACGTGCCGGCCAGTTCTGGGCGAGCAGGGCGGTAATGAGGCCGGTCAGCACGTCGCCGCTGCCCGCCGTGGCGAGTCCCGGATTGCCGCTGGTATTGATGAACCAC
>JBBRXI010000453.1:0-1790 GCA_038248575.1 Burkholderiales bacterium
ACGAATCGCCGAACTCTGCAGGGTCTTTGCCCGCTTGGAAAACAAGCGTCCGAAGTCCGGGACGCTGACGGGACGAGAAGGAGATTCGACAGCCGGTTTTCTGAGCGTATTGGGGGTCATGAGCGTCGGTCGTTGGCGGCGGGGATAGCGCGGGAGTTGCGTCTTCCAGCACTCGCTAGTTTATCGCTTTTTTTTCCGGCATTCACGCGATTCTCGGCCCAATCGGCGAAGCCCGGTTCGACGCCTCAGGAGGCAGCCGGATAGCCAACAAGCGCGAGGCGGCCGCGCTATCAACTTCAAACGTGCGCGGTCGATATGGGTTAAAATGACGCTCGAATCGACCCTTGTCCCTTACAACGACTCCGGCCTACCCCAAAAAAACGCGCCACCCGCCATGCCAGCTGCCTACACCTTCCTTAGCCCTCTCCTGGCTGCCGACCGCAGGTGGGTGGCGATCAACTGGCAATCGACCGCTTCGCCAACGGACGATGGCGCCGACCTTGTCCGCTGTTTCGTCGAAGCGCGTATGGCGACGTTGGCGCGGCTGTTGCCGATGATCATACCGGTCAGTCCGGCTTGTCTGCACGACGCAACCTTCATTGAGAAGTTGGCCGGCGCCGCGCTTGTTTTCATCGTCCCCGGCGCGAGCGTCGGCGATGAAAAAACGCTGGAACGCTGCCGGGTACTCCACCAGCACGGCCGCCGCTTCGGCGTCGAAGTCGACAACGCCGGCCTGCTGCGCCAGGTGCCGGCTGACGTGTTCCATTATCTGCAGTTCGACGCGTCCTTCGCCAGGCAGGATATCCCGAGCGCCGAGCTGGTCTACGCCAAACAGAGCGGCTTCCGGAAAATCGCCACCAACGTCGCGTCGTACGAGATGTTCGACTGGCTCTCGGAAAAATCCTTCGACTGGCACGACAGCCGCTTTCTCGCGACACGCAACCCACATTTGGCAAGAGAGCCCGATCTGACCCGGCTGAAGTTGCTCAAGCTGTTCAACCTCGTCAAGCAGGACGGCGACACGAGGCAGATTGAAGCGATATTTCGCGAGGAACCCAAGCTTTCCTACACGCTCCTGCGGCTCGTCAATTCGGTCGCCGTTGGCGCGCGCACGCGGATCGGCAATTTTTCGCAAGCCATCGTCCTGCTCGGTCGGCGCCAGCTCCAACGCTGGTTGCAACTCTTGATCTACGCCGACAACCTTGCCGACGGTGCCGCTGCCAATCCATTGATGCAGCTCGCAGCAGCGCGCGGCCGTCAAATCGAACTGCTGAGCATGGCCATCGAGCCGCACCCGGCGGTCCCCGATTTGAGTGACCGCGCCTTCATGACCGGACTTTTCTCGCTGCTCGAGGCGCTGATCAACCTGCCGATGGCAGAGATCCTGCGCGAGCTTCCGCTCCATGATGATGTCGTTGCAGCGCTCAGCTCTACAGCGTCTGGCGGGAGCGACGCAGGCGTTCTCAGCCGGCTCCTGGGCGCCGTGATCGCCGGCGAAGCGGGCAATTTTGCGCTCGCCGAAGCAATGCTCAGCGAGCTCGGCATCAGCCCGGCGGCGCACACGCAGGCGCAAGTCGCGGCCTTGCAGTGGGCGAGCCAGATCAACGTCGATCATCACGACTGATGGCGCGCCGGCAGGCGGCCCAGCTGCTTGCGCTGGGAGGTGGCCCAGCCGCTTGCGCTGGGAGGCGGTCCAGCCGCTTGCGCTGGGAGGCGGTCCAGCCGCTTGCGCTGGGAGGCGGTCCAGCCGCTTGCGCTGGCTGGCGCACCCGGCCCGGCAAACGCTGGCG
>JBBRXI010000454.1:0-1781 GCA_038248575.1 Burkholderiales bacterium
CGAGCCTGCGCGCGCTCGAAGCGGCGGCAGCAAACGGCGAGCTCGCCAGCGGTCGCGCAGAAACCCGGATCTTCATCACCCCCGGCTATCGCTTTCGCGTCGTCGACCGGCTGATCACCAACTTCCATCTGCCTAAATCGACACTGCTCATGCTCGTCTCGGCGTTTGCCGGCAGTGAAACGATACGTGCCGCGTATCGCCACGCGATCGCCGAGCGTTATCGCTTTTTCAGCTACGGCGACGCCATGCTGCTCGAACGGGAAAGATCTCAGACCGAGCATGCAAGCGAATGATCGGAAGTAAAGTCTTTCTCTGCTCCCTCTGCGCCGAGAGCGCTTGTATCTTTTTTTGGAATGAACGATGAATTTTGAACTACTCGCCAGCGATGGCGCGGCACGGCGCGGCCGCCTGACCCTGGCCCACGGCGTCGTCGAGACGCCGGTCTTCATGCCGGTCGGTACCTATGGGACGGTGAAAGCGATGACGCCGCGCGATCTGACTGAAATCGGCGCGCAGATTTGTCTTGGCAACACCTTTCACCTCTGGCTGCGCCCGGGCCTCGAGGTTATTGCTGCGCACGGCGGCCTGCACCGGTTCATGGGCTGGGACGCGCCGCTGCTCACCGATTCGGGCGGCTTTCAGGTCTTCTCGCTCGGCGCGCTGCGCAAGATCAGCGAGGAGGGCGTCCGCTTTTCCTCACCCATCAACGGCGACAAGCTCTTCCTCACGCCCGAGGAGTCGATGCGCATCCAGCGCGTCCTGAACTCCGACATCGTCATGGTCTTCGACGAATGCACGCCCTTTCCGGCGAGCCTCGACGAAGCGGCAAAATCGATGCGCCTCTCGCTGCGCTGGGCGCAGCGTTCGCGCGCCGAACACGATAGCCTGAACAACGACAACGCGCTGTTCGGCATCGTTCAGGGCGGCATGTACGAAGAACTGCGCGACGAATCGCTCGCCGGCCTGGCCGGTATCGGTTTTGACGGCTTCGCGATCGGCGGCCTCTCGGTCGGCGAGCCGAAGGAGGAAATGTCGCGCATCCTCGCGCACACCGCACCGCGCCTGCCGATGCACAAGCCGCGCTACCTGATGGGGGTTGGCACGCCCGAGGATCTCGTCGCCGGCGTGCAGGCGGGAATCGACATGTTCGATTGCGTGATGCCGACGCGCAACGCGCGCAACGGCCATCTGTTTACGCGCTACGGCGACGTCAAGATCAAGAACGCGCAGCACAAGAACGACACCCGACCGCTCGACGAGCACTGCAGCTGTTATACCTGCCGCAATTTCTCGCGCGGCTATCTGCATCATCTGCACCGGATTGGCGAGATTCTCGGCTCGCAACTTAACACCGTGCACAACCTGCATTACTACCAGACGCTGATGGCCGAATTGCGCGCGGCGATCGCCGCCGGCACGCTCGCCATGACAGTCGCACGCTTTCATGCCGAGCGCTGCGCACAGGCCAGAGTGATACAATAGTTCGCTTATTTTTCGACGCTTTCGTCTTTTTACGTTTTCCCCAAGGAGATCAATATGTTGATCAGCAACGCATACGCCCAGGCAGCGGCCTCGGCCGGCCCGATGGACAGCATCATGCAATTTTTGCCTATCATCCTGATGTTTGTCGTCCTCTACTTCCTGATGATCCGGCCGCAGATGAAAAAGGCCAAGGAGCACAAGGCGCTGGTCGAGTCATTGAGCAAAGGCGATGAAGTCGTCACCTCGAGCGGAATCGCCGGCCGCATCACCAAGGTCAGCGACGACTTCGTGACCGTGGC
>JBBRXI010000455.1:0-1773 GCA_038248575.1 Burkholderiales bacterium
CGTCTGTGCAGCGACCGCGGTGAGCGCGGCGAGCGCCGGGCGGATGAGCGGCGAGAGGTGCGCGTAACCCCGTTGCGAGCGCGCCGAGAGCCGGGCGTTGACCAACGCCAGCGGAATGCTGCGCCGGGCGGCGGCGGCGATCAGGTTGGGCCACAGTTCGGTTTCCATGAGCAGGCCGAGCTCGGGCTGGAAGTGCGCGAGGAAGCGCCGACAGGCGTCGGGCAGGTCGTAGGGCAGGTAAGCCTGGTGCAGTCGCGCGCCGTGTTTGGCGATCAGCTCGCCGCCGGTCGCCCGACCGGTCGGCGTCATGTGCGTGAGCAGCAGCGCATGCTCCGGACAGGACTCGAGCAGCGCTTTGATCAGGGGCTCGGCGGCGCGCGTCTCGCCGACCGAGACGACGTGCAACCAGAGCAGCCGGCCGGGAGCCGGCTGCGGGTAGAAGCCGTAGCGTTCGCCGATGTGGCGTAGGTACTCGGGCTGCTTGCGCGCGCGCCAGACTAGGCGCAGCCAGACAAGCGGCTGCGCGAGGGTGAAAAGCAGGGAATAGAGGAGCCTTGGCATCAGCGCGCCTCGCTTTGGGCGACGGAGACGAGATTGATGACCTCGGCCGCCGTCGGCGGACGCCCCGGCACACCGAGGTTGCGGGAAAAGCCGCTGCCATAGACGCCGGTGAGCTCGGGGTCGCTGGCCAGATAAAGCGCGATCGTCGGCACGCCGAGCGCTGTCGCCAGATGCACCAGGCCGGTATCGACGCCGATCGCCAGTGCGCTGCGCCCGGCGAGCGCGGCGAGTTGGTACAGGGAAAGCGGCGGCGCGACGATGGCGCCGGGAGTTGTGCTGGAAGCCACGCCGGAAGTCACGCCAGAAATCGCCGCGGTCAGGCGTTCGGCGCGCTCGCGCTCGCGCGCGCTGCCCGTGGGCAGGACCGGCGTCAGCCCGCGCGCGATAAGTTCGCGCCCGACGGCGACCCAGTTGGCCTCGTCCCACAGCTTGTCGTCGCGGCTCGTCGCCGTGAGCAGCAGCGCGTGCCGCTCGCCGCTCAGCCAAGGGAAGTCGGCGGCGGGAGCTGCGATGCCGTAGGCAAGTGGCAGGTCCGGCGGATAGCCACAAGCTGCGGCAGCCAGCCAGCGGTTGCGCTCGACCGCGTGCACATTGCGCGGGATGACGAAGGTTTCGTCGTAAAAACGTGCGGCGAGCGGTTCGCGCGCCACCTCGGCGGCGTAGCCGCAGCGCCGGCCATGCGCTTGACGGGCGATCAGCCCGCTCTTGAAAAGGCCTTGCGTGTCGAGAACCACGTCATAATCGGCGCTGGCCAGACGCGACCTGAAACGGCCGATTTCGCGCCACGTCGCGCGTTGTCCGAGGGCTTTTCGCCAGCGCCGGACAGCGATCGGGATAACCTCGGCGACGTCCGCATGCAGGCGCGGAATATCGGCAAACGCCTCCTCGACGCACCAGTCGATCTGTGCGTCGGGAAAGCTGTGGCGCAGGTCGCTGACCACCGGCAGGTTATGGATGACATCGCCGAGCGACGACGTTTTGACGAGCAGGATGCGCATCGGCGAGTAGAATGGCGGCGGGCAAGAAGGCTGCATTATAAGAGATTGGCTCGCCGGAATTTGCCGCCGCTCATTAGTACAACATGGAAAGGGAATAGCATGATCCTGGTCACCGGCGGCGCCGGCTTCATTGGCGCCAACTTCGTGCTCGACTGGCTGGCACAGTCGCAAGAGCCTGTCATCAACCTCGACAAGCTCACCTACGCGGGCAACC
>JBBRXI010000456.1:0-1764 GCA_038248575.1 Burkholderiales bacterium
CAGCACTCGGCGTTCTATCGCGGCAAGCAGCGCCAATACGTCGCCATGCCGTATGGCGAGTATTTCATCTGGGGTGCGACCGCGGGAATCATCGCGACGCTTGCGCGCGCCTTCGCTGCCTGACCCAAACGGAGGCAATTGTGCGTAGTGCCGCTGGCTTCTCCAAGTCCGGCTTAGGTATGCTAGCGTCAATTTTTTCGGCAGCCGGCCGGTGCCAGCCGTTTCGCCCGCCGCTATAGGCTTTCCGCATGAGTCTTTTTTCCCTCGTCGTCGTCCTGCTGATCGAGCAGATTCGGCCACTGCCCTACCGGCGGGTGGTCTACGAACCGCTGTCACGCCTCGCCGGCTTTCTCGAAGCCCGCTTTAACGCCGGTGAGCGCAGCCACGGCATGGTCGCCTGGCTGCTTGCCGTCGGCGCGATCGTCCTGATAACCGGCGCGATCCAGTCCGGCCTTCATGCCCTTAGCTCGCTGCTCGCCTGGCTGTGGACCGTGCTGATTCTCTATTTGGCGATGGGCTTTCGGCAGTTCAGCCACTGCTACTTCGAGGTCCAGACGGCGCTGCGCATGGACGACGTGGTGCAGGCGCGCCGGCTCCTCGCGCAATGGCGCCAACGTCCGGGCGACGGGCTTTCGTCTTCCGAAGTCGCCCGTCTGGCCATTGAGGAGGCGCTCGTCGCAGCGCATCGCCACGTCTTTGGCGTGCTCGTCTGTTTCGTGCTGCTGCCCGGTCCGTACGGCGCCGTTCTCTACCGCCTGGCGGCCTTCCTTGCCGACGTCTGGGGGCAACGCACCGACGCCGACGCCGGCGACTTCGGGACCTTCGCGCGCCAGGCGTTTGCCGTCATCGACTGGTTGCCGCAACGCCTGACGGCGGCCGGATTTGCCGTCGTCGGCAATTTCGAGGACGCCGTCTACTGCTGGCGCACGCAGGCTTCAAAATGGCCGGTGAGCGAGGCGGGGAACGGCATGGGAATCGTCCTCGCAAGCGGCGCCGGGGCGCTCGGCGTGCGCCTCGCAATGCCGGTGAGCACAGGCGGCGGCGGCGCCGATCGTGGCGAGATCGGCGTCGGCGAGGCTGCCGACGTCCATTTCATGCAGAGCGCCATCGCCCTCGTTGGGCGGGCGATGCTGCTGTGGCTATTGCTGGTGCTGCTGCTTGGCCTGGCGACGCTTGTTGCCCGCTGATCAAATCGCGTAGTCGACGCGCTCGCTGCGCGGCGCATCAGCCGGAGCGGCTGGCCCGGGTTTTCCGCTTTGTCCGGCGATCTGCGCGATGAGCGTCGTTTGCGCCGGCAAACAGATCCGCTTGAGATCGTAGCGCTCGACAATCGTCTGCCGTGCGCGCGCGCGCAGATCGGCAAAACGTTCGGGTTCGGCGAGCCCGGCGACAACGCGCTCGCCAATTTCGGTCGGACTGAAAAAATCGACAAGGACGCCGTTTTCGCCGTCGCGGATGACTTCCTCGACCGGCGCCGTGCGTGAACCGACGACGAGGCAACCGGCGGCCATCGCCTCGAGCATCGACCACGAAAGAACGAAGGGATAGCTCAGATAGACGTGCACGCGCGAGATCTGCAGCACCTTGAGAAAGAGCGGATAGGGCAGCTTGCCGAGAAAATGCACGCGGCTTGTATCGAGTCTATCGCCGAGTTCGGCGAGCAGCGTTTGCCGGCAAGATAGCCCGTCGCGCGGGCGTGCGCCATAGCTTACCTCGTCGCCGCCGACGATCAGCACCTGGGCTTTTGGCCTGGCGCCGAGGATG
>JBBRXI010000457.1:0-1724 GCA_038248575.1 Burkholderiales bacterium
CGCCCCACGAAGATTACGATTCTCTACCGAGTTGGTACGTTGGTAGGTCGGGCGAGATTCGAACTCGCGACCAACGGATTAAAAGTCCGCTGCTCTACCAACTGAGCTACCGACCCGTAAAAACGAGAACGCCGGATTATAGAGATGGCTCGCTGGCCTGTCAATGCGTGCGGCCGCGTCACTTGCGACCGCGTCACTTCGTAACGACTGTTTTTTTACGCGCGCGGCTGATACGGTGTCGGGTCGGCGACACCGGCCGCGGCGAATCCTTCGCGGCGTAGCCGGCAGGAATCGCAGAGCCCGCAGGCGCGGCCATGCGCGTCGGCCTGATAGCAGGAGACGGTCGCTCCGTAGTCGACGCCGAGGGCGACGCCGCGGCCGATGATGTCGGCTTTCGAGAGGTCGATCAGCGGAGCGTGCACGGTCAGTCTGGCGCCCTCGACGGCAGCCTTCGTCGCAAGATTGGCCAGCGCTTCGAACGCGGCGATGAATTGCGGACGGCAGTCGGGATAGCCCGAATAGTCGACGGCGTTGACGCCGACGAAGATGTCGCGGCTGCCGAGAACTTCGGCCCAAGCGAGCGCCAGCGAGAGCATGATGGTGTTGCGCGCCGGAACGTAGGTGACCGGGATCCCCGGCTGCACGCCGGCGATCGGAACGGCGATCGCCGTGTCGGTCAGCGCCGACCCGCCGAAAGCGGCGAGATCGACGCGCAGCACGCGGTGTTGCGCGGCGCCGAGCGCCGTGGCGACGTGGCGCGCGGCGTCAAGCTCGCAAAGGTGGCGCTGGCCGTAATCGACCGAGAGGCAATAGCAGGTGAACCCGGCGTCGCGGGCGATCGCCAGCGTCGTCGCCGAATCGAGGCCGCCGGAGAGCAGGACGACGGCGGGGCGCAGCACATCGGAACCTTCTTTAGTCATGGGTCGTGTCTGGCGTCGCCAAAAAGGGGCCATTTTAGCGGACTTGGCCGCGCCAGCACCGTCTTCGCACGCCGCGTACGCTACAATCGGGCCGTTCGGACCGCTTTCCCCCTGGAGATGACGATGCACTACGCGAAAACGCGCACGACGCTCACTGCCTGGCTGGCGCTTGCGCTAGTCCTTCCTGTCCTGCTGGCGACTTCAGCGCACAGCGCCGAGGCGGCGCGCAGCGCGGTCAAGGTCGGCCTGTTGTCGACGCTCTCCGGACCCGGTGCCGGGCTTGGCGTTGACATCCGCGACGGCTTCACTCTGGCCATCAAACATCTGAACGGCAAGCTCGGCGGACTGCCGGCCGAGATCATTACCGTGGACGACCAGCAGAAACCCGAAGTCGCGCAGCAGGCGACCGAGAAGTTCCTCAAGAAGGACAAGGTCGATTTCATGACCGGCATTGTCTTTTCCAACCTGATGCTCGCCGTCGGCCAGCCGATTTTCGACAGCAAGACTTTTTTCATCTCGGCCAACGCCGGCCCGTCACAATACGCGGGCGAGCAGTGCAATCCTTACTTCTTCAACGTCGCCTGGCAAAACGATAACCTGCATGAAGCGGTCGGCAAGACGGTACAGGACAAGGGCTTCAAGAACGTTGTCCTGGTCGCGCCCAATTATCCCGGTGGCAAGGACGCGATGGTCGGCTTCAAGCGCTTCTACAAAGGCAAGGTCGGCGAAGAGATCTACACCCGGCTCGGTCAGCTTGACTACGCTGCCGAACTCGCGCAGATCCGCGCGCTTAAACCCGATGCC
>JBBRXI010000458.1:0-1708 GCA_038248575.1 Burkholderiales bacterium
ACCAGCGGCCGCTGTGGGAAATTCCGCCGTTGTCGGTGCATGAAGCTGTGCCCGGCCATCATCACCAGATCGCGCTCCAGCAAGAGCTCGACATGCCGGCTTGGCGCCGAAACGGCACTTTCTTCACCGCCTTCGTTGAGGGCTGGGGGCTCTATTCCGAACGGCTCTGCCATCCGCTCCTCTTGATCCTTGTGCCAAGCCATCACTACATCTCGATAAAGTTCCAACGCCCGCGCATTCTATCATCCCCTCGCGGTCTGCACCTTGTATGCGGCCGTCGACGAGGCGCAGCAAAAAACGGCGGCGCAGGCCGACGCTCTTTCGGGCAAGGTCCTCAATCGCCTCACCTATCGATGGGTCTTGCTGACACTGCTGGGCGCGGCGGCGCTAACTTGCGCGCTATTGGCCTATCGTTTTCTGGCCAAGCGTCTGGGACTGGTGGAGTCGGACAGGAAGAAGTAGCGCGCCACGCGCCGTGCGCGTGGCGCGGATTCCCTCAGCGTGCGGACTTCCTTTTCGCCCGGCTTTCCGACTGGTTTTTCCCTGGGCTTTCCTACGGGCTTACAGCACCGCCATGACCACCTGGCTGGGGGCGCTGAGTCCGGCCTTATTGACCGCCAGCACGCGGTACTCGAATTCCTTGCCGCGTTCCTGGTTGCTCAGGGTGGCTTCGGACTCGACGGCCACGGCCACATCGTTCCACGCTCCGGCGGGGCGGTCGCGGCGTTGGACCTGATAGGCGGCGGGTTTGCCGCCGTCGCTGGGTTCTTTCCAATCGAGGCTGACCCAGCCTTCGCCCTGTTCGACGGTTTCCAGCGCCCGGCAGGCGCCGGGCACTTCCAGGGCCGTGGGGGCGCTGCGGCCGCCCCAGCCGATGAGTTGGAGTTTGCTGTCATCAAAGCTGGTATGGAGTTCGGCGTAGCGGAGATCTTTTTTCATGTCTTCGGTCAGGGTGTCGAAGGCGGCAGCGCGGGCATCCAGAGCGAGTTGGGCGGCGGCCTGTTGGGCGACGTAGTCGGTGTCGGCGGATTCGTAGGCGGCCAGCGTGACGGCCAGGGCGCCGGGGTTGACCGGCGGGGCGGGGAAATTGGGCACGATCAGGCCGGCAAGCATTTTGCGGCAGAGGGCCACGGTCTGGGAAGCGGTGCGGGGGAACGTCGCCATGGGGTGAACTCCTTGCCTGAAAAATGAAAGTGAATTTCCGGAATCGTCCGGACGCATGGGCAAAGCATCGGCTTCACGAATGATTCGTCTTCAGCTATTTTCGTAATAAGCATTTTTGTCATGTGAGGGTATGTCCTGGCGCAGGCGCGGGGTGGGAGGCGGGGGGCGGGGGGCGGGGGGGGCCTCGCCCGCTGGCGGGCCGCATTCGCCAGATGGAGACCCGCAATCGCCCGAGGTAAGCCGACAATCGCCGAATGGAAGCCCCCATTTGCCCGATGTAGGCCGACATTCGTCAGATGAAAGCCCACATTGACCGAATGCCAGCCCCCATTTGTCCAATGTAAGCCCGCATTGACCGACTGCAAGCCAAAAAACCGCGTTTTTTGGCCAGAAATGAGGGTTGGGTCTCAAGAGACAGGGGGAACTGTCTACGAAAGACACGAAAGACGCGAAAATTGGATTGGGTCTTTGGGATGACGCGACGAGGTTAACATAACCACGAAGCGTTCCTGCGCGCGTCGGGGAGTTTTTTTTACCACGAAGG
>JBBRXI010000459.1:0-1705 GCA_038248575.1 Burkholderiales bacterium
ACGGAAATCCAAGGCGCAACTCGTCGCGGAAATGAGCGCCGCGGTCGAAGCCATCCCCGGCTCGCGTTACGAGTTTATCCAGCCCATCCAGATGCGCTTCAACGAGCTGATCGCCGGCGTCCGCTCCGACGTGGCGGTAAAGGTCTATGGCGACGATCTCGACGTCCTTTCGCGCCTCGGCGGCGAGGTGCTGGCGTCGGTTGGCGCGGTACGCGGGTCGCAGGACGCCCAGATGGAGCAGGTCACCGGCCTGCCGCTCATCGCCGTCGTTCCTGATCGCGCCGCGCTGACCCGCTACGGCATCAACGTCGCCGACCTTCAGGCAACGGTTTCGACCGCCATGGGCGGCACTGTCGCCGGCCAGGTGTTTGAGGGTGACCGCCGCTTCGACATCGTTGTCCGCTTGCCTGAGGCGCTGCGCAACGACCCGGCGGCGCTGGAACGCCTGCCTATTCCGCTGCCGGCAGGCGGCAATGGCCCGTCATCGGTGCCACTCGCCGAAGTGGCGAAGATCGAGCGCACCGTCGGCCCCAACCAGATCAGCCGCGAGGACGGCAAACGGCGTGCGGTGGTCACCACTAACGTTCGGGACCGTGACCTCGGGTCGTTCATCAGCGAACTGCGGACCACTGTTGAACGCGATGTAAAGCTGCCAGCGGGCTATTGGGTCGAATATGGCGGCACCTTTGAACAACTCCAGTCGGCCGCCACCCGCCTGCAGATCGTCGTACCGCTGGCACTGCTGCTGATTTTCGCCCTGTTGTTCATGCTTTTCGGCTCGGTCCGCGATGCGGCTGTGGTGTTCTCGGGGGTGCCGCTGGCGCTAACCGGCGGGGTGTTCGCGCTGCTGCTGCGCGGTATTCCGCTGTCGATCTCGGCGGGCGTCGGTTTCATCGCCCTGTCGGGCATCGCCGTCCTCAACGGCGTGGTCATGCTCAGCTTCATCCGGCAGTTGCGCGACGACGGGCTCGACCTCGATACCGCAATTTCCGAAGGCGCGTTGACCCGGCTTCGCCCGGTGTTGATGACCGCCCTGGTGGCGAGCCTCGGTTTCGTGCCGATGGCGCTCAACGTCAGCGCCGGGTCCGAAGTGCAACGCCCGCTCGCCACGGTGGTTATCGGAGGTGTGATTTCCTCCACGATCCTGACGCTGCTCGTGCTGCCGGCGCTCTACCGCCTCGTCAATCGCTCGGCCAAACCAGCAATCGGCGCTGCGCCTGTGACGGCATGATCCGATGCTGAGCGTCCTCGCCAACCGTACCTATCGCCATCTGCTCGCGGCGCAGGTGGTCGCCCTCATCGGCACCGGCCTGGCCACGGTCGCGCTGGGCCTCCTCGCCTATGACCTTGCCGGCGCAAACGCCGGCGCGGTCCTCGGCACCGCG
Organism: Burkholderiales bacterium; assembly: GCA_038248575.1. Lineage (GTDB taxonomy): Bacteria > Pseudomonadota > Gammaproteobacteria > Burkholderiales > Rhodocyclaceae > Propionivibrio. Next base: position 1,386 of record JBBRXI010000459.1, read on the forward strand.
CTTGCCATCAAGATGATCGCCTATATCGGCGTTGCACCCGTTGTGGGCGCCTTTGCCGACCGATTGCCGCGTCGGGCTTTCTTGGTCGCGATGGACCTGACCCGCGCCGCCGTCGCGTTACTGCTGCCGTTCGTCGACCAGATCTGGCAAGTCTATGTCCTGATCTTCGTGCTGCAATCGGCATCGGCGGCGTTCACGCCGACCTTCCAGGCGACGATCCCCGACGTCCTGCCCGACGAAAAGGACTACACCAACGCCCTGTCGCTATCGCGCCTCGCCTATGACCTCGAAAACCTGCTCAGCCCGATGCTGGCGGCGGC
>JBBRXI010000460.1:0-1666 GCA_038248575.1 Burkholderiales bacterium
GCTTATCGCGCTCGTCCAGTTGCGGCTCGTCGGCCTGCACAACGCGGCCAACGCCATGGCGGCGCTCGCTCTGTGCGCGGCGATCGGCAGCGCGCCGCGTGCGCTGATGCCGGCGCTTGCGCGCTTTAGCGGGCTCGCGCACCGCGTCGAGTTCGTCGCAAAAATCGACGGCGTCTCGTATTACGACGACTCAAAAGGAACCAACGTCGGCGCGACGCTCGCCGCGGTACGGGGCCTTGGCTGCAAGGTCGCCGTCATCCTCGGTGGTGAGGGCAAGGCACAGGATTTCTCGCCGCTCCAGGCGGCGCTCGCCGAACACGCGCGGGCGATCGCGTTGATCGGTCGCGACGCCGCGCTGATCGGCGCGGCGATCGAAGGCTGCGGCGTCGCGACGCAGCCCTGTGCCGACCTCGAGACTGCGGTCCGCTGGTGCGCCGAAAAGGCACAACCGGGCGACGCCGTGCTCTTGTCGCCGGCCTGTGCGAGCTTTGACATGTTTCGCAGTTATGCGCACCGCGCCGAAGTCTTCGTCGGCATCGTGCGCGCGCTGCAAACGGAGCGTGCATGATGGCGATGGCCCTCGAAACGCCTCGCCGGATGCCGGCCGAAGTCGATTTGACGTTGCTCTGGAGCGGCCTGCTGCTGCTCCTGACCGGCATGGTGATGGTCTATTCGGCGTCGATCGCGATCGCCGAAGCCGGCCACTTCACTGGCCGGCAACCGGCGTATTTTCTCGTTCGTCACGGTGTCTTCCTGGCTATCGGGCTGGTTGCCGCGGCGTGCGCCTTCCAGGTGCCACTCAGCGCCTGGCAGAAGGCCTCGCCGTGGCTTTTTATCGCCGGTTTCGTGCTCCTCGCGCTGGTGCTCATTCCCGGCGTCGGCCGCGACGTGAACGGCGCGCGCCGCTGGCTGTCGCTCGGCGTCGCCAACCTGCAGCCGTCCGAGCTGATGAAGCTCTTTGCCGTGCTCTACGCCGCCGACTACACGGTGCGCAAGATGGCGCACATGCACAACCTCAGGAAAGCCTTCGTGCCGATGGCCAGCGCGATGGTCGCAGTCGGCGTCCTGCTGCTCAAGGAACCTGATTTCGGCGCCTTTGTCGTGATCATTTCGGTGGCCATCGGCATCCTCTTCCTCGGCGGCATGCGCGCGCGCCTGTTCGCCGTCCTCATCGTTGTTCTGGTCGCCGCGTTTGCCGTACTGATCGTCGTTTCGCCGTATCGGCGTGACCGAATTTTCGGCTTCATGGACCCCTGGTCGGATGCTTACGGCCGTGGTTACCAGCTTTCGCACGCGCTGATCGCCTTCGGCCGCGGCGAGTTGTTCGGCGTCGGTCTCGGCGCCAGCGTCGAAAAACTTTTCTATCTGCCCGAAGCGCACACCGATTTTCTGCTCGCCGTGATCGCCGAGGAACTCGGTTTTGTCGGCGTCGTGGTCGTCATCGTCCTCTTCGGTCTGGTGGTCCAGCGTGCGTTTGTCATCGGCCGCCAGGCGGTTGCCTTCGAGCGCCTCTATCCGGCGCTCGTCGCTCAGGGCGTCGGCATCTGGATCGGCGTGCAGGGCTTCATCAACATGGGCGTCAATATGGGTTTGCTGCCGACCAAGGGACTGACGCTGCCGCTGATGAGCTTCGGCGGATCGGGAATCCTGGTCAACTGCGTCGCCC
>JBBRXI010000461.1:0-1665 GCA_038248575.1 Burkholderiales bacterium
CGCCGTCAAGGCGCTGTTTCGACCCGTACCGGCTCGATGTTGACCGCCCACAGAACGCCGATCAGCAGCAGGGCAATGCCGGCGATAGTCAGCGGTTGCGGCCAGGCGCCGCGCAACAAAAAGGTGTAAAGAAGCGCGGCCAGCGTCTCGAAGACGATCAGCTGGCCGACGACGGCGGTTGGCAGACGCTGACTGGCCTCGTTCCAGCACAGCGTTCCCAGCCACGAGGCGAAGAGGCCGATGGCGGCCATCAGAGCGATGAAGAATAGCGGGCGCGGACCGAAGGGCATCGGCAGCGGGTCGCCGGTCAGTCGAAGCCAGAGCCAGAAGAGCAGATAGGCGGCGAGCGCCAGCGGCAGCGTCGCGAGGCCTTGCGCCGTCGCCCAGGCGCGCGGATGTCGACCCGGATGCGCGCGCAACCAGTTGGCGTTGCGCAAGGGATACCAGGTCCAGCAGGCGAGGGCGGCCACGGCGAGCAGCGCGCCGCTGGCGTAGCGCGGATAATCGGCGTTGGCGTCGCTGGCCAGCCTGACGAGCTCGACCTGATTGACGCAGGCGATGCCGGCGAGGATCACGGCGAGCGCCGGCGCCAGCTTGGCCCACGGCAAGCGGCCGTCGCGTTCGCCGTGGAGGACGTTGGCGACGATCGAAATGACGACCGGAAGCGTGCCGATGATCATCGTCGGCAACGGACCGCCGGAGCGCAGGATCGCACTGGAAAGACACAGGTAGTAGAGGAGATTGCCGACCGCGGCGAGCTTGAGCGCTTCCAGCCAATCGGCCCGCTCGAGGCGGGCAAGTTCACGGCGATCGAGCCAGCCGAGCGGCAGCGCGATCAGCCCGAAGGCGAGGTAGCGGCCCGACGATTGCAGCACCGCCGGGTAGTCGGGGAGGAGCAGCGGGCCGACGAAGACGAGACCCCACATCATCCCGGCGGCGAGGGCGAAGAGCACGCCAGAAGACATCAACGCCCGCTCACCGGCAATCGGCTGGCGACGCGCCAGGGCAGCGGACAGGGCGCGGTGGCAACAGTGGGTGGCAACATGGTGGACGGTCTTCGTCTTGCGGGGCATCGAATATACTACCCGGTCCCGCGTAACGGAGCGTTGCGATGCTGTCCGCACTGACCCAACTGCTGCTCTTTCAACTGGCCGGAGAAGTGCTCTCGCGCCTGCTCGGCTTGCCGATCCCGGGACCGGTGATCGGCATGCTCCTGCTCTTCGTCTTTCTGCGCGTCAGGGGCGCCCCGGGCCATGACCTCAAAACGACGAGCCAGACGATCCTGCAGAACCTCGCACTGCTTTTCGTCCCGGCCGGAACCGGGATCATGGTGCACCGGCAGCTCATCGCCGACGAATGGCTGTCGCTCTCGCTCGCGCTGCTCATCAGCACCGTCGTCACGTTGATCGTCACGGCGTTCGTCATGCGCTTTTGCCTCACGCTGCAAGGCAAACGGCAATGACGCCGGGTATCGTCGATCTGTGGGTTTATCTTTCGCGCTCGCCGCTGCTCTGGCTGACGCTCACCCTGCTCGCCTATCAGGCGGCGACGGCGATCCATCGCCGCACCGGCGGCCATCCGCTGGCCAACCCGGTGCTCATCGCCGTGGCCATCCTGGTGCTTCTGCTGAGCGCCACCGGGACCGACTACGAGACCTATTTCTCC
>JBBRXI010000462.1:0-1660 GCA_038248575.1 Burkholderiales bacterium
GATCACGGTGGATTGCGACGTCATCCAGGCCGATGGCGGCACCCGCACCGCCTCGATCACCGGCGCCTGGGAGGCGCTGGCCGACTGCATCTCCTGGATGAAGACCCGCAACATGATCAAGACCAACCCGCTGCGCGACAATGTGGCGGCGATCTCCTGCGGCATCTACAACGGCACCCCGGTGCTCGATCTCGATTACGCCGAGGATTCCGAGGCCGACACCGACGCCAATTTCGTCATGACCGGAGATGGCCGCATCATCGAGGTGCAGGGCACCGCCGAGAAGACGCCGTTCTCGCAGGACGAGTTTTTGGCGCTGATGGCGCTGGCGCGCAAAGGCGTGACCCGGCTGGTCGACCTGCAGAAAATGGCTGTGGCGTGATTGCAAAAAGGTCGTCATGCCCGGACTTGATCCGGGCATCCACGACTTCCTTTTCTCAAGACGTGGATGGCCGGGACAAGCCCGGCCATGACGAACTATAAATGCGCATGACCCAGCACCGTCGAATCACCGGCAAGCTCGTGATCGCGACCCACAATCCCGGCAAGCTCGCCGAGATGCGCGAACTGCTGGCGCCGCACGGCGTCGAGGCGATCTCGGCCGGCGAACTCGGCCTCGGCGAGCCCGACGAGACCGGCGATACGTTTCGCGCCAATGCTGCGATCAAGGCGGTGGCGGCGGCCAGGGCCGCGCAATTGCCGGCCTTCGCCGACGATTCCGGGTTGGTGGTCGACGCACTCGATGGCGCGCCCGGCATTCTTTCGGCGCGCTGGGCCGGACCATCCAAGGATTTCACCGCCGCGATGACGCGGATCGAACGGCTGTTGCAGGAGCGCGGCGCCGCCACGCCGGAGCAGCGCAAAGCGCATTTCGTTTCCGCGCTGTGCGTGGCCTGGCCCGACGACCATCTCGAAGAGGTCGAGGCCCGCGCCGATGGCACGCTGGTATGGCCGCCGCGCGGCGGCGCCGGGTTCGGCTACGACCCGACGTTCCTGCCCGATGGACACACGCGCACGTTTGGCGAGATGACCAGTATCGAAAAGCACGGCCTGCCGCCGCTCGGGCTCGGCCTGTCGCACCGCGCCCGCGCCTTCGTCAAACTCGCGGAGATCTGCCTTGACTAGCCCCCACCCTAACCCTCCCCCGCAAGCGGGGGAGGGAAAAGGAAAAGAAAAAGCGTTCGGCGTCTACGTGCACTGGCCGTTCTGCCTGTCGAAATGCCCGTATTGCGATTTCAACAGCCATGTCCGGCACGCGCCGATCGACGAGGAACGCTTCGCTCTCGCTTTTGCCCGCGAGATCGAAACCACCGCCGCGCGGACGCCGGGCCGTGAAGTCTCCTCGATTTTTCTGGGCGGCGGTACGCCGTCGCTGATGCAGCCGAAAACCGTCGGCGCCATTCTCGATGCGATCGGCAAACACTGGCGCGTCGCGCCCGATGCCGAGGTCTCGCTGGAGGCCAATCCGACCAGCGTCGAGGCGACGCGCTTTCGCGGCTATCGCGCCGCCGGCGTCAACCGGGTTTCGCTCGGCGTGCAGGCGCTCGACGATGCCTCGCTGAAGGCGCTGGGACGGCTGCATACCGCGCGCGAAGCGCTCGACGCGGTGGCGATCGCGCGCACCGCTTTCGACCGTTATTCGTTCGATTTGATTTACGCC
>JBBRXI010000463.1:0-1651 GCA_038248575.1 Burkholderiales bacterium
CGCGCGGCGTAGTCGCCGATCGCTTCGGCCGAGGCCAGATCGCGGGAATCGCGCGCCGTTGAATACCAGTCGTCGCGCTGCATGTTCTCGTCCTTGCCGGCGATCACCGAGCACGAGACGTAGTGGCGCGAGGTCGGATAGCCGCCGATGAATCCGGCACTATTGGCGAGAACAAAGTGGCCTTCCTGAATCGAGACGCTGGCGCCCTCCGAATTGCTGATCTGCGGGCTGACGGCAAAAGCCGCCTGCTCGCAGCGTTGCGCGAGATCGATCGCGCCAGCGACGGAAATCAGCCAGGGGTGATACAGGTCAAGGTCGGCAAAGCCCTGCTCGGGCGTCGCCAGAAGCTGCCGTTCGGGCAAGCCGGCGCAAGGGTCGGCGGCAGTAAAACGGGCAATATTGAGCGCCGCCTCGACGGTTTCGCGCATGGCCGCCGGCGAAAGATCAGAGGTGCTGGCGTGGCCCTTGTGCTGGCCGAGGTATACGGTGACGCCGAGGCCCTTGTCACGGTTGTATTCGATCGTTTCAACCTCGCCGCAGCGCACCGTGACCGACTGCCCGAAACCTTCCGAGACGTCGACTTCGCAATCGCTGGCGCCGATTTTGCTGGCGTGCGCGAGAACCGTCCGGGCGAGGTCCTGCAGGCTCTCCTGAGCGTGACTGAATCGGGACTGCGCTGGCGCGGAGGCAGTGAATCGTGGCATGAGGTGGCGATGCGAGCGTTGAAAGCCGCTATCATAGCAGTTCCCTGCTGGGCGTCTGTCCGGCGGCCCGAACCATTACCGCCGCTGGCGCGAAGGAGCCGATGAAAGCGCAAGACGAAGAACCAGTACTGCCCTCGAAAACGCAGCGCAAGGCGCAGATGGAAGAGTTGCAAACGCTCGGCGAAGAACTCGTCGCCCTGTCGGTTGATCGCGTCAGGAAAATTGACATTCCGGAGACCTTGCGCGATGCCGTGCGCGAAGCGCAGCGGATGACGCGTCCCGACGAAGCGAAACGCCGCCAGATGCAATACATCGGCAAGCTGATGCGCAACGTCCACGTCGAGCCGATCCGCGCCGCGCTGGCGCTGGTGCGCGGCGAGTCGGCGAGCGAAACGGCCAAGTTGCATCGCCTCGAGCGATTGCGCAGCGAGTTCCTTGCCGACGAGAAGGTGCTCGGCGACATCGTCAGCCGACATCCTTCCGTCGACATTCAGCAGTTGCGCGCGCTACGTCGCGCCGCGCTCAAAGAAAGCGAGCAGAACAAGGCGCCGCGCAGCGCGCGCGCACTTTTTCAACTGCTCAAGGAGCTTGAAAACAATGACCAGGACGACGGCGCAGCGGCGCCGGTGCCGGCCGACGAGTAAGACCGACGAGCGACCGACGAGCGCGCCTCGCTACTCGGCGAGATGCAGGCGGTAACGACCGATGTCGACGTTGTTGCCGATTTTTTCGAGTTCGATCGGGGTCAAGAAATGGCGTTGTCCGCCGTGCATGAACTCGGCGTTGAAGTGCGCGCCGAAACTGCCCGGCGGCAATACCAGACGCGCTTCGCCGGCTGGACTACCGTCGCGCAGCCAGATTCCCGGAATCGCGCCGGTCGCCGATAAACCCGCAGTGCGCGGCCGCAGTTCGACGCTCGCCGCCTCGCGCCCGAGCGCCTGGATGCC
>JBBRXI010000464.1:0-1649 GCA_038248575.1 Burkholderiales bacterium
ACCTTCCCCACGAAGGACGGCTACGCGCGCAAATCGAGGCGCTGACGCCGCAAGTCGACGGCGGTCGTTTTGCTGTCAAGCGCCTCGTCGGCGAAGCGCTCGTCGTCGAGGCGGATAGTTTTACCGACGGTCACGATGCAATCCGTGTGCTGCTCTGCTGGCGGGCCGGCGCCCACGCCGCTGCTGGCGACCACGACGGCTGGCAAACCGTGCCGATGACCCCTCTGGGCAACGACCGCTGGCGCGGAACGTTGTGCGTCGGTGCGATCGGGCGATGGTCCTACAGCGTCACCGCCTGGGTCGATGACTTCCTGTCCTGGCGCGGCGAACTTCTGCGTCGCACGGACGCCGCCGATATCCGCATTGCCGTACTGACCGGTGCAGTGCTCGTCGAGGCGACCGCCGAACGCCTGCCGGCGGACTCCGCCGCCAGCGCGCGCGAACGCCTGCTGAACTGGGCCAGGCGCTTGCGCGAGCAAAGCAGTAACGGAACAACCGCCGATGCCAAGGCGCTCGCGCTCGACGCGGAGCTTGCCGAACTCGTCGCTGGCTACCCCGATCGGCGCTTTGCTACCTTTCACCCGCCCTTGCCGCTCGACGTCGAACGCGTGCGTGCCGGCTTTGGCGCCTGGTACGAGATGTTTCCGCGCTCGGCTGGAACGAGCGCCGCGCACGGCAACTTTGCCGATTGCATCGCCCGCCTGCCGGCGATTGCTGCGATGGGTTTTGACGTCCTCTATCTGCCGCCGATCCACCCGGTCGGCAGCGAGCGACGCAAGGGACTCAACGGCGGGCTAATGGCCGGACCCGACGATGTCGGCAGTCCGTGGGCGATCGGCGCGAGCGTGGGCGGCCATCTGGCGATCCACCCGCAGCTTGGCAGCGCCGACGATTTTCGTGAGCTCGTCGCGCGCGCCGCAGAGCATGATATTGAAATCGCGCTCGACATCGCCTTTCAGTGCGCTCCCGATCACCCCTGGGTCACCGAGCACCCGGACTGGTTTCGCCGACGTCCCGACGGCAGTGTTCAGTACGCCGAAAATCCGCCAAAGAAGTATCAGGATATTTACCCCTTCGATTTCGCGACCGACGATTGGCGCGCCCTCTGGCAGGCGCTCGCCGGAATCTTCCGGCACTGGATCGGCGAGGGCGTTCGCATCTTCCGCGTCGACAACCCGCACACCAAGGCGTTTCCATTCTGGGAATGGGTGATCGCCAGCATCCGCAGCGAGCATCCGGAGACGATCTTCCTCGCTGAAGCCTTTACCCGGCCGCGCATCATGCATCGTCTGGCCAAGCTCGGATTCAGCCAGTCGTACACCTACTTTACCTGGCGCAACACAAAGGCCGAACTGAGTACCTATTTCGAAGAGCTGGCGCACGGCCCGGAGCGCGAGTATTTTCGCCCGAATGTCTGGCCGAGCACGCCGGATATCCTGCCCGAGTACCTCCAGATGGGTGGACGACCGGCGTTTATCGTCCGTCTCGCGCTGGCCGCAACGCTGGCGGCGAACTACGGTATTTACGGACCGGCCTTTGAACTCATGGACGATCAGCCGCGCGAGCCGGGCAGCGAGGAGTATCTCGACTCGGAAAAGTACCAGTTGCGTCGTTGGTCGCGTAACAGTCGCGATAGTCTTAGCGGTTTG
>JBBRXI010000465.1:0-1643 GCA_038248575.1 Burkholderiales bacterium
ACCAGCGTTGATCGCGACGACCTGCGCGACGGCGGCGCCCAGCACTTTGTCGAGGTCATCAAAGCGATTCGCGCGCAGTCGCCGACGACGATCATCGAAACGCTGGTCCCCGATTTTCGCGGCCGCATGGAACTGGCCATCGAGGTCCTCGGCGAGGCGCTGCCCGACGTCCTCAACCACAACCTGGAAACCGTGCCGCGGCTCTACAAACAGGCGCGCCCAGGCGCCGATTACGCGCACTCGCTGGCTTTCATGCAACAGTTCAAGGCACGCTATCCGCAGATTCCGACAAAATCCGGGCTGATGGTCGGCCTCGGCGAGAGCGACGAGGAAATTCTCGACGTTCTCCGCGACCTGCGCGGCAGCGGCGTCGAGATGTTGACGATCGGCCAGTACCTCGCGCCGTCGCAACACCATCTGCCGGTTGCGCGCTACGTCCATCCCGACACCTTCGCGCTCTACGAACGTGAAGCCAAGGCGATGGGCTTCACCGGCGCTGCCTGCGGCCCGATGGTGCGTTCATCGTACTGGGCCGACCGGCAGGCGCACAGCGCCGGCGTCGGCTGAGCCCGCCACGGCCGGCCGGCGCTCTTTGGTGCTGGGAGCCGGCGGCGAAGGCCGCGCGATCCGCAGCACCCTATCCGTGCTCGCCGTCGCCCGCCAGGTCGATCATTTCGACGCAGATCGGATCGAGGCCGGTGGCGTGGCGCACTGCGGCGCGCAAGCGGCCGCTGGCCGGGTCGAGCGCGTAGACCGTGAGCTGTGCCGAGAGCTGACCGGCAGCGATAAGCCAGCGTCCGGACGGGGCGATGGCCATGGCGCGTGGCTGCTGTTCGGTTGGGTAGTGGTCGACGAGCGTCAGTTCGCCGCTGTCTTCGGCGACGGAAAAAGCGGCGATCACGCTCGCCGTGCGCTCGCTGGCGTAAAGGAAGCGGCCGTCCGGTGTCACGCGCAACTCGGCGGCCCACGGTTTACCGGAAAAGCCGGGCGGCAGGATGCTCACCGATTGCTTGAGCGTCAGGTGGCCGGCAGCCGCGTCAAAAGCAAAGCGATCGATGCTCGCGTCGAGTTCGTTGAGGCAATAGACGTGTTCGTTGTCGGGCGAAAAAACGAGGTGGCGCGGGCCCGCGCCGGGGCGCACGGCAACCATCGGCGGCGTGTTCGCCGTCAGTGCCAGCGTTCCCGTGTTTTCGTCGAGTCGATAGACGAAAATCGCATCGGCACCCAGCACGGGAACGAGCAGCCAGCGATCGCTCAGGTCGACGAGCGCGGCGTGGGCGTGCGGCAGATTGACTTCAATCTGGCTTGCCGGCAACGGCGCGCCGCCCGCAGCGAGCGGGAAAACGCTTAGCGTGTTGGCCGAGTACGAAGCGCAGAACAAGGCCCGCATGGCGCGATCGGTCGACACATAAGTCGGGCTGCCGGCTGACGGCGTGCTGGCGAAAAGTTCGAGTTTGCCGGTGCCGGCGTCGATCGCCAGCGCGACAACGGCGTTAGCGGTCCGCGTTCCGGCGTAAAGTACGCGCCGGGACGCGCCAAGGCGTAGCGGCGAGGGCGCGCCGGCGGTCGGCAGCCGTTGCTCGAGCGTCACTGCGCCGGAGCGCGTGTCGAGGGAAAAAACGAGGATCTCCCGGCTTTCGGCG
>JBBRXI010000466.1:0-1593 GCA_038248575.1 Burkholderiales bacterium
GCCAGACGAACGCCGCCGCCGAGCTTCTTGATGACCTTGGTCTGCGCCGCGCCGCCGACGCGCGAGACCGAAATGCCGGCGTCGATCGCCGGGCGAACGCCGGCGTTGAAGAGGTCGGTATCGAGGAAAATCTGCCCGTCGGTGATCGAAATGACGTTGGTCGGAACAAATGCCGAGACGTCGCCGGCCTGCGTTTCGATGACCGGCAGCGCGGTCAGCGAACCGGTTTTGCCTTTAACCTCGCCGTTGGTGAATTTCTCGACCCATTCTTCCGAAACGCGCGCGGCGCGTTCGAGCAGCCGCGAGTGCAGATAGAAAACGTCGCCCGGATACGCCTCGCGGCCCGGCGGGCGGCGCAGCAACAAGGACACCTGACGGTAGGCCCAGGCTTGCTTGGTGAGGTCGTCGTAAATGATCAGCGCGTCCTCGCCGCGATCGCGGAAGTATTCACCCATGGTGCACCCCGAGTACGGCGCGATGTACTGCAGCGCCGCCGACTCGGCGGCGGTCGCGGCGACGACGATCGTGTATTCCATCGCGCCATGCGCTTCGAGCTTCCTGACGACGTTGACCACCGTCGAGGCTTTCTGCCCGATCGCCACATAAATGCAGACGAGGTTCTTGCCCTTCTGGTTGATGATCGTGTCGACGGCGACCGCGGTCTTGCCGGTCTGCCGGTCGCCGATGATCAGCTCGCGCTGGCCGCGGCCGATCGGCACCATGGCGTCGATCGACTTGAGGCCGGTTTGTACCGGCTGCGAGACCGACTTGCGCCAGATCACACCCGGCGCAACTTTCTCGATCTTGTCGGTGAGCTTGGCGTTGATCGGTCCCTTGCCGTCGATCGGGTGACCGAGCGAGTTCACCACGCGTCCGAGCAACTCGGGGCCGACCGGCACTTCGAGGATGCGCCCGGTGGTACTGACCGTATCGCCTTCGCTGATCTTTTCGTATTCGCCGAGAATGACGGCGCCGACCGAGTCACGCTCGAGGTTGAGCGCCATGCCGAAGACGCCGCCAGGGAATTCGAGCATTTCGCCCTGCATCACGTCGGCCAGACCGTGGATGCGGCAGATGCCGTCGGTCACCGAAACGACGGTGCCCTGCGTACGCGTTTGCACGCCGAGATTCAGATTCTGAATCTTGCTTTTGATCAGTTCGCTGATCTCGGAAGGATTCAATTGCATTGTTTTCTCCTAATTCTTGAGCGCAGCGGCCATGGCCTCGAGCTTGCCGCGCACTGACGCGTCAAGCATCTGGTCGCCGACGGTGACCGTAATGCCGCCAATCAGTGCCGGATCCACTTCAACGTGCGGCGCCAGCCGGCTGCCAAAATGCGCCTCAAGCTGGCTGGTCAGCGCTTGCAGTTGAGCCGCGTCGAGCGCGAAGGCGCTCTTCACGATCGCCTCCTGGACGCCGGCGTCGGCACTTCTGAGCTGAGCGAAAATTTCGTTGATCTCGGCGAGCACGTTGAGCCGTTCGTTGGCCGCAAGAATGCCGACAAACGACGCCAGCTCGGCGTTGCCGCTGTCACCGGAAAGCGACATCAGCAGCTCGCTGACTTGCGTCGCCGAAAATTTCGGGTTGTCGAGC
>JBBRXI010000467.1:0-1590 GCA_038248575.1 Burkholderiales bacterium
CTGGCCGCCGACCCCTCGCTGCTGGCCGCACAGGAGGGCTGGCGACTGACGCTGATCGGCCTGGTTGCCGGCTTTGATCCGCTGTCGCTGTGGGACAACCTGGTGTATGGCGCCGCCTGGTTCCTGCCGATTTACGCTGTCACTTTCCTGGTTGGCATTTTCTGGGAAGTATTGTTCGCCAGTATCCGCGGGCATGAAGTCAACGAGGGCTTTTTCGTGACCTCGATCCTCTTCGCGCTGACACTGCCGCCGTCGATTCCGCTCTGGCAGGTCGCGCTTGGCATCTCGTTCGGCGTCGTCATCGGCAAGGAAGTGTTCGGCGGCACCGGCAAGAACTTTCTCAATCCGGCGCTTACCGGCCGCGCCTTTCTCTACTTTGCCTATCCGGCGCAGGCCTCCGGCGACGCGGTATGGACGGTAATCGATGGGCTGGCCGGCGCTACTCCGCTCGGCGTCGCCGCGCAATCGGGCGTCGAAGGAGTGATTGCCGGTGGCTATAGCTGGTCGGCGGCCTTCCTCGGCGTCATTCCTGGATCGGTCGGCGAGACCAGCACGCTGACCATCCTGCTCTGCGGCGCCCTGCTGGTCGCCACCGGCATCGCTTCCTGGCGCATCGTGCTCGGCGTCTTCCTCGGCATGGTCGCGATGAGCTCGCTGTTCAACGGCATCGGCTCGGCGAGCAATCCGATGTTCTCCATGCCCTGGTATTGGCATCTGGTCGTCGGCGGTTTCGCCTTCGGCATGGTCTACATGGCGACCGACCCAGTTTCGGCGGCGATGACCAACACCGGAAAATGGATTTTCGGCGCCCTGATCGGGGTCATGACCGTGCTCATCCGGGTGGTCAATCCGGCATTTCCGGAGGGCATCATGCTCGCCATCCTGTTCGCCAACCTGTGCGCGCCGCTGATCGACTACGCGGTGATGCGCGCCAATATCCGCCGTCGGGAGAAACGTCATGCGCTCCCATAAAGAAGGTCCGCTTTCGGTTCTGCGCGTCGCGCTGCTGGTCAGCCTGGTGAGCTCGGTCGTGGTGGCGGCGACAGCGGTTGGCTTGCAGCCGATGCAGCAAGAGAATCGTCGCCGGGACCGCGAGCATCAATTGTTGGCGATCGTCGGTCTGGACAACGATTTGCTGTCGGACGAACAGACCAGCAAGCTTTTCCGCGAGCGGATTGCCTCGCGCCTGGTCGATCTGGAAACCGGCGATTACCTCGCTACCCCACCCGGCGGGGCAGACTTCGATCCGCTGACCTGGGAAGGGGCACGTGCGGCCGTCAATCCCGCCTGGTCGAGGCGCCTCACGCGCGAAGAAGACATCGCCGGACTGCAGCGGCGTGAACGTTATGCCGTCGTCTACACGCTGATGCAGGGTGAGCAGGTCGAAACCCTTATCCTGCCGGTACGCGGTTACGGCCTGTGGTCGACCTTGTATGGTTTCCTCGCCATCGACGCCGACCTGAACACCGTACGTGGCCTGCGTTTTTACGAGCACAAGGAAACGCCGGGGCTGGGCGGCGAGGTCGATAATCCGCGCTGGCAGGCGAAGTGGCCAGGCAAGCGCGTGTTCGGCGAAGACGGGGCGGTGAA
>JBBRXI010000468.1:0-1584 GCA_038248575.1 Burkholderiales bacterium
CGGATTGAAGGTCACGTGATACGTGCGCCCCGAAGCCGGATGCACGCGGCGGCCGCCCATGCGTTCGATGATCTCCGAATCGGGGACTTCCATCTCGAGGACGAAATCGATGTGCACGCCGGCCGAGCGCATCGCTGCGGCTTGCGGAATGGTCCGCGGGACGCCATCGAGCAGATAGCCCGCCTGACAGTCGTCCTGCGCCAGCCGGGCCTTGACCAGAACGATGATGATGTCGTCCGAAATCAGACGGCCGGTGCACATCGCCTCCTTGACCGCAAGCCCGAGGGGAGTTCTCGCGGTGATCGCCGAACGCAACATATCACCTGTCGAAATTTGCGGAATAGCGAATTTTTCGCAGATGAAGTTAGCTTGCGTGCCTTTCCCGGCACCAGGTGCGCCGAGCAGTATGAGTCTCATTGTTATTGGCTCTAGGAATTTTCTTGTTCGAGTAACGCGGTTCGGAAAGCGAAGCTGCCCGATGTAGACGGGCAGCGCTATGCGGCGCCAATATTGCCGCTAACTGACCAAACGGTCAAACCTTTTCCGGGTTGGCAAACCATTGGCGCATGCGTTCGGCATCTTCCGGCGTATCGACGCCCGGCGTCGGCAGATGATCGGCGATCACGACACTGATACGAAAACCGTGCCACAGCGCGCGCAACTGCTCGAGCGCCTCGAAGCCCTCGAGCGGCGAAGGCGTCAAGCGGGCGTAGGCGCGCAGAAAACGCGCGCGATAGGCGTAGAGGCCGATGTGCCGATACGCCGGCAACGCGGCAGGCAAAGTCGCCCTGCCGGCGCTGCCGGCGAAGTGGTCGCGCGCGTAGGGAATCGGCGCGCGCGAAAAATACATCGCGTCGCCGTCGGCCTTGCACACCACCTTGACGATATGCGGATTGAAAAAATCGGCGGCGCTATCGAGCGGGTGCGCGACGGTCGCGATGTCGGCACCGCTCTGCGCCAGTTGCAGCGCGGTCTGCGCGATCAACTGCGGATCGATCAGCGGCTCGTCGCCCTGGACGTTAACCACGATGACCTCGTCGTTCCAGGCGCGTTGCTCAACAACCTCGGCCAGGCGATCGGTTCCGGTCGGGTGATCGGCGCGCGTCAGCAACACCGATAGTCCATGCGCCTCGGCGGCAGCGAGAACGTCGCGATGGTCGGTCGCTACCCACACTTCCTGGGCGCCCGAGAGCAGCGCGCGTTCAGCGACGCGGACGACCATCGGCTTGCCGCCAAGGTCGAGCAGCGGCTTGGCTGGCAGGCGTGTCGAGGCGTAGCGCGCCGGCACAACGACCTTGAAACCCACCGTCAGGCGCGCAGCAGCGGAGGCCATTCAGGACTCCTCGGCGGTGAGCGGGCGCGCCTCGTCTTCAAGCATGACCGGGATGTCATCGCGGATCGGAAAAGCCAATTTACATGGCTTGCAAACGAGTTCGGATTCCGTCCTGCGGCACTCCAGACTGGCCTTGCAAATCGGGCAGACCAGAATATCAAGCAAGCGTGCGTCCATCGATTTTCTCCAGAATAATGTCAAACAGCGTTTGGCCATCGGGTGACGCATCAATTTTTGCCTCGACCGGCAAC
>JBBRXI010000469.1:0-1566 GCA_038248575.1 Burkholderiales bacterium
CGGCGAACTGTCGGCGCACGACGAAGCGTATTTCGCGGCGCTCGTTTCCGCCGCTTTTGCGCAGCGGCGAAAAATGTTGCGCAACAATCTCAAGGGCGTCGTCGGCGACGCGCTGTTTGCCGAGCTCGGCATCGCGCCGACCGCACGCGCCGAGGAGTTGTCAGTCGCTGATTATCTGCGTATTGCCAACGCGCTGTCTTGAGGCCGCGGCCGCCTGGCCGCAATCAGTGTGGCTTGATCTGTTCAAGCGCCCGCTCGGCGGCATCGTCGAACAGCGAAGATTCGGAGACGACGCGGGCGCGACCATCGGTGAATTGATCCTCGAGCTCGGCGGGTGAGAGGGCAGCGGCATAGCCCCATTCGGCGTTGAACAGCACGACGGTCCCCGAAGGGCTGATCTGCCCGCAATGGCGCCCGCACAGGCTTTCGCCGTCGGGCAGCGCGAAGCGGATCCAGTCGCCGTCTTTCCAGGCCAACCCATCGCGCCACGGCGATGGCGTCTTTTCGGGCTGTCCGAAGTATTGCACGAGCTTGCCGTCGCGTTCGAGGACCTGGTCGCCGGCTGCCGCGCTCACGGCCGGCGTGCGCAGGTCGATGAACGGAATCGGTGCGATAAGCTGTTCGGCCTTTTTACGCTCGGCGAGGTCCGGAGCGTCGAGCGGTTTACGCAGCGCGGCCGTTTGCAGCTCGAAGCACCTGTTGAGAAATGGCGCTCTTTCCTGCACTGAAATATTGAGGGAATCGAGTTCCGCGTTAATACGCTTTAGCAGAGCGGGAATCCGCGTGACCAGTTTATTGCGCTCGGCGGCACTCGGCTGCGGCTGCACGCTCGACAGGAGCAGGTCGATGGCGGCGTCGCATTCCTGCCAGCGGACGCCGGCTGTGCCGCCGTCGAGGTAGGCCGCCTGCATGACGCGAAGCCAGTAATCGGATACGAAGCGCTCGAGTTCCTGGCGCGTCGTTTTGGCCAGCGTCTTGCGCAGCCACTCGTGCGTGCGAAAGCGCAATGCCGCTTGCGCTTCGTGTTCGATGATCAGTTGCAGATACGGTTGCGCGCCACTTTGCATCGACTCATCGCGTTCGGCGATCAGCGTGTCGACCGTTTCAAGATAAACGGTGAGATCGCTGACGTTTGTTTCGAGCGAGCCACGCACCGCGTCGGCGACTTCCCACAGGCGGACGCTGATCGGATGATCGCGCCCGGTGTCGGGTCCTAGACCGACCGCCGCCCGCGCCATGGCGCACACGAGGCGGCGGGCCGGGTGCTGTTTGTCGGCAAAGAATGTCGAATCGAGTAGTGCCAGCCTGAGCAGCGGTAGCTGCAGGCGACCGATCGTTGCCTTGATGGCATCGGGCAGGTCGGGCATTGCAAAAATGACGTCGAAAATCAGCGACAGCGTGTCGAGCGCAATCGCCGCCGGCTTGCCCAGCGGTAAATCGATATCCGTGGCGCGCAGTGCGCGCAGCGGGGCGACTTGGCCGGCTTCGCCTTCTGCTCTGTCGATCCGCGAGATGTCGCGAAGTTCGATCGCGCATAGCCGTTCGAGCAGGAGATTCAACATGACC
>JBBRXI010000470.1:0-1538 GCA_038248575.1 Burkholderiales bacterium
CGCGCAGCACGCAATCCTACCTCAGCCGCCGGCCCCGCCGCCGCCGACCCCGCCGCCCCTGGCGGCGCCGCTCCACCCCGCGGCCGAACCGGCGATAGCCCATCCGCTGGACAGCGCGCCGACAGCGACACCGCTGCCCGCGCTCGAGCGCAGTGATGCGGCCATCAACAAAGCCTTGCTCGGGGTACTCGGCAAGCAATGGAAAGTGATGCTCGTTCCCGAGGCCTTGATCCACAACATTGTGGCCACCGTCGATAACCTGCCGCGTCCCTACCTGCCAGCGAAAATTGTTCCTCTCACGCGTGTTCCGGGCGCTTTCATAACCAGTGGAGAAGGCGAGGAGTTGGCCATCGGCGCGCCCAATGGCGAGCGTTACGCCGCCCATGTCCGGCTCATCGAGGCGGTCGACGGCGCCCGGCTGGTCGCCGTGTATCGCCAGTTCTACCCACTGTTCCAGCGCGCCTATGTCGAACTCGGCTATCCGACGGGTTATTTCAACGACCGCCTGATCGAGGCCATCGATGATCTGCTCGCGGCGCCGACCCCTGAGCAACCGATCAGGCTGGTACAGCCCAAGGTGCTTTATCGCTTGGCCGACGCGCAACTCGAATCGCGCTCCGCCGGTCAGAAAATCATGATCCGCATGGGCAGCGAAAACGCCGCCCGGCTGAAGGAAAAATTGCGCGAAATCCGGCAACAGGTGGCGCTGAGCGGCGGCGCGTCACGCCCGTGAGCGACCGGCCAAACCCGGCCAGCGCAATGCCCGCGAGGCCCGCAGCGCGTCGCGTTCAGCCGGCGCCCGGCGGCGCCGGCGCCGCGCGGGAAGGGCGCAGCAGCGGGTAGGGATTGATCGCTCCGCTCGCCGTGTAGATCCCGTAATGCAGGTGCGGCGGCGTGCCACGCGCGTTGCCCGTCGTGCCGACATAACCGAGCAGATCACCGACGGCGACTGGCTGCCCGGCGTGGATATCGGCAAAACGCGAAAGGTGCGCGTAGTAGTGGCGCTGGCCGCCCGGGCCGCTAACCCAGACGACCTTTCCGCCGAGCCGGTTGTTGCCGACGCGCGCGACAAGGCCGATGGTAGTCGAGCGTACCGGCGTTCCTGCCGGCGCGAAGAGGTCGATACCTTCGTGACGGCGCCCACTCGAACGCGCGGCCTGCCAGGAGTCGGCGATCGCCGCTGCGCTGAGACGGTCCACGGGCAGCGGCAGCGACACGGGCGACGGCAAGGCGGCAAGATGCGCGGTGAACACGGCGATACGCACGGCCGGCTCGACGATCGCCAGCAGCGCGCTGAGCACGACGGCGAGGATACTGCCCTTCAGCAGGAAAGAAACGCCCATTCCGATAAAAATGTTTATAAGCGTGATGTAAAGATTTTCTTTTTTCAACACTTTGTTATGATATATCGGCCTTATGCGTTGCTTTTAACGATTTCCTCCACCTCCGCCGGTTGAGCCATATCCGGGCCGGCGTTCGGAGGGACAGGCGTTTTTATATTAGCTTTCTGCTGTTTAGCCAGAATGCGCTTTGCCGCC
>JBBRXI010000471.1:0-1530 GCA_038248575.1 Burkholderiales bacterium
CGGGCCGCGCACCCGCACATGGCGCCCGCCGTGTTCGTCATGCAGGTGGGAGTTGACACGCTCGGCGGCGCTGCGCTCGCGGTAGCGCACGGCCTCGGCGGGCGCAAACTCGCGTTTCTCGCCCCGCCGCGGGTTGTGGTCGATGAGGGCCACATGGCCGAGGCGGGCGGACATCTCGCGGATTTCCTTGGCGTCGTAAGCGGCGTCGGCCAGATCGTAGAGGCTGGTCACGCGCGCGGCGGTCATCTGCGCCAGCGGAATGGCGGCCTGACTGTCATGCAAACTGGCCGTGGAGAGGATCGCGCTGACCGGAATGTCGCCGTCGATCACGTCCAGATGCAGCTTGTAGCCGCGCCAGTACTCCACCTTGCTCTGGCTGTTCTTCTTGCAACCCCAGTCGCATTTCGCCGGCAGGTCGGCGAGGTTCTCGTCGAGCCCCCGCGCAAGCTGCCGTTTCATTCGGGAGGGGTCCGGCGGTGGGGGCGGGAGTTCGTCTTTGGGCCGCCGGCCGCGCTTTTTTGGCAGTTTGGCTTTTTTCTTCGGCTTGTCGGCGGCCTTCTCGCGGGCGTGTATGGCGGTCGCGTCGCGGCTGACGTGGCCGACGAGCTTGTCGCCGTAGTGCGTCTTGAACACGGCCTCGTGGATGCGTTGCGGCCGGCCGTCTCGCGCGAAGGCGTCGAAGGCGCGCGAAAAGGTCGCCTCCGAGGGCACCGCGCCGAGCGTCTCCCAGCCGCACAGCCGGCGCAAGGCCGGGCGATGGCGCAGGGCGTCGATCAGGCTGCGGGTCGTGGAGAAGTCCCAGACGGCTTTGGCGATGAACGCCTTGCACAGCGCCAGGCGGTCCTTGGGCGGGCAGCCATTGCCGATCCAACGGTAGAGACCCATGTGGTCCTGGGGCGCGCATAATTCGCAGACGGCGACAAACTGCCGATGTTTTTCGTCAAGGACGCCGACTTCGTCCTCCAGCACGGGGAACAGAAAGGACTGGATGCTGGCCCACAGTGTCCCGATCATGGGTTGACGCCGATTGATCATTTTTGATTGCCCCCAGGTTGTTATTGTGAGAATTTTTACTTTTTCCGTTTACTGGCGTAATTGTAACTCATTGCGGCGCAATTGGATACAATTATATTACGGGGGGGGGGTAAGGGGTAGACAAGCGCCTCTATTCGTGCCATACTTTAGGGCATGTCGTTTCAGGTGTGGCAGGGTGTCACGCCCGACATACTCGAGGGGGTTTTGCAAGAGCCTCTGTTAGAAAGAGGGCAATCCATGGCGGCGTTGCCCCGCCCGACAAGAATGGGAGGCAGTATGAAGCGGTCTATCACAGGTCTGAGCATGCGGTGGCTGGCAGGAGCGGCGGTCGTGCTATTCGTCTTGGCGGCGGCGGGCCTGCCCTTTCTCGGCGGGGAATTTCTCCCGAACTTCGAGGAGCACGACTTCATCGTGCACATGGTGGGGCTCCCCGGTACTTCGCTGCCAGGCGCGATCGAAGCGGGGAACAACGTCGCAGCGCGACTGCTGAAGATC
>JBBRXI010000472.1:0-1507 GCA_038248575.1 Burkholderiales bacterium
CGCGGCGCAGGCTGCGGCTGCCGCCGGCGGCGAGGATCGCCTCCAGGCGATCGAGCGCGCGCACCGAGTAGAACGCCGCGAGCGGCTGCAAGTAGCCGTGCACGCGCGGGACGATGGCGTCGAAATCGGCGCGCCGGCCGGCCAGCGCCTCGATCAGCGCCGGCTGCACGAAAGGCATGTCGGCGGCGATGGCGAAGACCCAGGGCGTATTGGCGTGCGCGAGTCCGGCACAGAGGCCGGCCAGCGGGCCGGCGTCGGGGTAGGCGTCGCAGACCTGCGGCAGCGTGATCTCGGGCCGGTAGTTGCGGACGCTGACCAAGACGCGGGCAAAGAGCGGCGCGACGCTGGCCACCGCCCGCTCCAGCAGCGTCGCATCGCCGAGCACGAGTTGCGTCTTGTCGCTGCCCATGCGGCGCGAATCGCCGCCGGCGAGGATCAGCGCGCTGCAGTCGGCGATCATGGGTGCGGCGTGACCCACGAATCGCCCTGCGCCGTCGTCTCTTTTTTCCAGATCGGCACGCGCTCCTTCAGCTCGTCGATAATCCAGCGGCAGGCCTCGAGGGCCGGCGCCCGGTGCTCGGCGCCGGTGGCGATGAAGACGATCGCCTCGCCGG
Source organism: Burkholderiales bacterium (assembly GCA_038248575.1). Taxonomy (GTDB): domain Bacteria; phylum Pseudomonadota; class Gammaproteobacteria; order Burkholderiales; family Rhodocyclaceae; genus Propionivibrio. Next base: position 615 of record JBBRXI010000472.1, read on the forward strand.
CGCCGACGACGCCGAGCCGGTGCACGATGCGCGCGTCGATCAGGGCAAAGCGCGCGATCGCTTCGCTGCGCAGCGTGTTCATTTCGGAAAGCGCCATCGGCGCGTAGGCGTCGAAGCTGATCTGGGTCACCTGCCGGCCCTCGGAGAAATCGCGCGCGCAACCGAGAAAAGTCGCGATCCCGCCGATGCGCTGCGAGGTGGCACGCAGCGCGCGCACTTCCTCGTCCTGCGAGATGTCCTCGTTGGCGATGCGCACCGCGTCCTTCATCTCAGCCACCCGAAAACTTCGACATGAAAACGACTTCGCAGTGGTCGGCGAGCAGAGCGCCCGGGTCGCGCACGTGCTCGCCGTCGACCGCCGCCAGCGAAACGAGCGCGAAGGCATCGGGATAGCGCGCCTCAAGCTGCGCGCGCACGTCGGCGACACGCACGCCGGGAACGAAGTCGACCTCGATCCGGCTGGCGCCGACGCGCTCGGCGACCGGTCCGAAAAAAAGCACGCTGATCATCGGCGCTCCCCGCTCTGCGCACGCTGCCAGATGCCGCTCTTGCCGCCGCGCTTCTCGTCGAGCTGGACATTCTCGAGCCGCATGCCGCGGTCGATCGACTTGCACATGTCGTAGATCGTGAGCAGCGCTGTGCTCGCCGCGACGAGCGCCTCCATCTCGACGCCGGTCGGCCCGACGCAGCTCGCGGTGACCGAGGCGCGGATGCAGACGCAACCCGTCGCGTCGGCTTCGAGCACGTCGCAGAACTCGACTTCGACCGCCGAGAGCGAAAGCGAGTGGCACATCGGGATCAGTTCGGGCGTCTTCTTGGCAGCGAGGACCGCGGCAACGTCAGCAACGGCGAGTACGTCGCCCTTGGCGATCCGGCCGGCGCGAATGCGCGCC